>NZ_JBMFWB010000010.1:0-63674 GCF_049965695.1 Athalassotoga sp.
CCTGCAGCCTTTGATCCGATAATACCTGCAATGCACATAAACACAGATTTTCTGGTAACGCTGGCAACGCTTAATGTCAAGTTGAACTTTCAAAATATCTTTGTATATGTCAACGTCAATAAATCAAACGTCATGGGTTTCATGTCAAATTCGGATATAAAAAGCAACGGGCAAACTTACAGTTGGTCTTATTATCTTAACAACGTTTATTTTGTTGTTATCTCGACTTTAACCAAAAGCGATCAGGGTTATTACACGTTGAATCTCAACGTTGAAGCCCTTAACTCTCAGGTTGAGCAGTGGACGAGAGGATCTCAATATACGGTTCCGGTCGAGTTCACCGTGCTTTATGAAGATCTCGGTCCATTCATAGCAAGTTACGGAAACATTCCAAACATCGTTTTTAACAGATAATTTTGAGATAAAAAATAAATGAGAGGAGAGAGAAAGTGAATTTTAAAAAGCATATTTTGGGGTTATTCATGATTTTAATCGCACTTATTCCTATCGGTGCTTTTGCGCTTGGAGGTCTTTACGTTACGCCTCTTACCGAGAATTTGCACGGTGCACCTGGAAGTCAGGTAACTTTCATGACATCCATAACAAACCAGTCTAACGTGCAGTTGACGGCCGTTATCGCCTTCAGAGATTTTTACATTGATTCAAACGGAAATTACAGCATGACAACCTTCGCCTCTTACACGCATTCATGCGCACCGTGGATAACGACCCCTTCAACGGCTCCGATTGTAGGTGCAGGCCAGAGTATTCAGGTGCCTTTCACGATAACCATTCCATCGAACGTGTCGGGAGAATATTTTGCGACGATACTTATAAACAACACGGCGCCGAATCAAACCGGCAGCATAATAGTCGGAGTGAATACGGCAGTGCTTATAACGCTTAAAATAGATAACATGCCTATGACTTATCAGGCACAATTCAAAGGAGTTAAACTCTACAGCACCAATTCGGATAATTTGCCGGCCAACTTTCCAAGCGGTCTTAAAGGTTCCGGTATACCGTACGCACTTGAGATGGATTACACCAACACGGGAAATTCAGTGGTAGGACTTGATGGCCAGTTTAGGCTTGTGTCCGATACGCTTCATCAGATTGTCTACGCGACAAGTCTTGCAAGGCAGGCGACCCTAGCCTTCCCGGGCATAACAAGGACGATATGGATCCCAATCAACAGAATCGTTCCAAATGGCGATTACAGGGTTTTGCTTTCAGCAAATCTTGGAAACGGGATCATGACAAGTCAGAGTTTCAGCATGAAGGTTACAGATCAGAAGATAAGCCCATTCCCGTTTTTGAGTACGGATAAATATATAATAAACATACCGTTTCAGGTTCCGAATGCCTTTTTGAATACAAATTTCAACGTTCAAAGTCTCGATTACAGGATTTCGGATGTGAAGTTTGAACTGGTTGGCATGGCGCAATCCTATCAAGGGCCTGTCGTAGAGGCACCACTCAATCAAAGTTTATTTGGAAATTTAAAGGTTTATCCTAATCCTTTGGTGGTATATCCTTACGCAAGCAGAAACGTCGTCATCGCCGGTAAAGGTCCTGCGACTGCGCCTGCAAGCGGTGAGTATTACGCACTTTTGAAGTTAAGCGAATCCGTGTCGGGAGGAGAGGCAACAACGGTTGATATTCCGATCGTTTTGTCTGTGGGAAAGTTGACAAAGTCGATTGCTTTAAGTGATTTCAAGGTTACTCCTGACGGATCGAACGTTGACATATCTTTGAACGTTCAAAATACCGGAAATTCGATGACTTATTACGCGGGTGAGATCTTCATAACAGATGCGACAGATCATGCCGTGAACAGTTCGCCTGCCATATTAAGCATTGGAGTTTTGTACTCGGGCGCGACGGTTCATAGAACGATGACTTTGCCTTTCAAGGTTTCAAAGGGATATACGGTAAGGATCGTCATGTATTATTTCAACGATCAAACTTTCAAGAACACGGCGACTGTTTCAACACAGCAGAAGATTAACTGATAAGAGGAGGGGAAGAGAAGATGAAAAAATTTTTGGTGCTTTCTTTTATAACTTTTATTTGCGTATCGGCGATATTTGCGCAAAGCGTTACGATATCTTTCTTTCAAGAGCCACTTACGCAAGCGCTGAACGATCTTGCGACGCAGGAGGGTATAACGATACTGACGGATTCAACGATAGGAGGTATAATAACTCTTAATCTTAACAACGTAAGCATCTCTCAGGCGCTCAATCTCATGCTTATGTCCGGAGGATATGCATGGAAAGAGATCCAGCCGGGTATTTATTTCGTCGGAACTCCAAATCCGGCAACAAACAGTTTCCTTTACCTTGCGCAAATGACGCCGTATCAATTGAAATATATAAATTCAAAGACGCTTTTCAGTTATCTGCCGGCAATCATGCAGCCTTACGTGTTTTCGTCGACGACCTCTCCTTACCTTATCATGATAGGCGCGCCTGACAGCACGAAATCGGCCATCATCTCCTTGATAAGATCAGTCGACGTTGCTCCGAAAGATGTTGTCGTGCAGGTTAACGTACTTGAGATGGACAAATCTCTACTTGACAGTTGGGGCATAAACTTGCAGTATTCGCAGCCGACAAGTTCTTCAAACAGCACGACATTTAACATACTCAATGGTGCGATAAACGCGGCGTTCATAATAAATAACCTTTCGATACTTTCGAACATAAATGCGCTTGTATCAAATGGGGAAGTAAAGACACTTGCAGATCCTAAATTAAGAATTCAAAGCGGACAGACCGGAACCATCAATTCCGTAACAACCACAACCTACCTTTACACGACGTCGGCCGGTCAGCAGACTTTAAGTGTGCCGATAGGCATCAATCTGTCAGTAACTCCGACGATAACCGCCTCAGGTGTTGTGCTTGTGAATTTGACAGAAACGCTTACAGGTGCATCCCAGCAGCAAACCTCTTCAGGCATACCAAACACGATGACCAACACGCTGACAACCTCTTTCACAACTCAGGTTGGCAACACAGTGGCAGTCGGAGGGGCTAATTTCGAAACTTATCAGACTCAAAATTCTAAGGTGCCATTGCTTGGAGATATACCTTTGATAGGCTTCCTTTTCACGCAACAAAACCTTATGAAGGTTGAAAAAGAGATCGTGGTGGTTATAACAGTTGAAAAGGCAGGGGATTAAAATGAAAAAGATCATCCTGATTTCCCTTGTGCTTTTGATTTCCGTTGCCGTTTTGGCTTACGCGTCTGACATGACATCGTCTTTCGTTTTCAGTCAGGAGAGTCTTCAAAGTGCTTTTCAAGATGTATCGATGGCATTCAACGTTTCGATAGTCGTCGATCCGACTGTGAGTGGTAACATCACGATGAATCTCAACAACGTGACTTTGGATCAGGCACTTTCCACTATGTGCAAAGGATACGGGTTGTTTTACTTCAATTACAACGGTGTTTATTTCATCGGGACGAATATGTCTTCCATGTCGATGAAAGCAGCCGGTTATTCAGAACGCGCAATAACACTTAAATATCTTTCTTCTTCGGATGCTATGGCTTTTTTGCAGCCTTACACTGATTACATAACGTATGCGCCGTCTTACCCATACCTTTTCTTCTTTGGCCCGGACAACGTTTACAACAAAGTTGCCTCTGCGATTAAATCCGTTGATGTGCCGGGATCTAATGTTTACGTTGTTTACAACATTTACAGCATGTCAAGCAATGCTTACCAGATATGGCAAAATGCTTTTTACTCGAGTTATTTAGCACCAGGTCAATTCAATAGCACGAATTTTGAATTCTTCAGGCAATTTTACAATTCAATGAAATTTGTCGGAAATGGATTTGCGATTGCCAACGCGGGAAAGAGTGTTCAGTTCACGACAAATTATTTGCCTGCCGCCGCCATGAACATGAATGTCAATGTGAATTCGGTAAGTGCGACTCAGGCAAATCTAACCTTTAATTTATCGGCACAGAGTACAAGTTCGAGCACCATGCAGGGTACTCCTGCTTACGTAGTTCAGGCAAATTCAACGGTCACAGTGGGGGCTAATAGAATGGCCGTTGCTGCTTTTACGAGCGGAAATTCAAATTTCATAGTTACCGTTTCCACAGTCAGAAGCGCTCCGAGCACGTCAATTTTCACTTTGATGAACACTTGGGGCCCAAAAGTAAGGATGTACAACCTTGTTATGGATTACAACAGCAAAGACAACACATTCAAAGCGCTTGGAAATTACGGCATCTTCGCACTTGGCCTTAATCTCGCGCAAAGTGCTCCTTTTCAAATATATGCGGGCATATCAAGCCAAATTGCGGTAGGCCTTCAAGGATATCTTTTAATAGGCGGACCGATCTTTTCAAATTTGTCCAACGTCAACAATTACAAGGGAGAAATTGCGCTCGTTCAGTATCCTGATTTCAAATCAAATTTAATTTCTTCAGGTGTTGTGACTGTAAAGGCGTCTTTGACATCGCTGACAAATTTTTATGTTCAATACAACGGAAATCTTGAATACAAAATAGACAATATCGCTTTGGGAGGAGAACTGTCTTACAATTACACGCAATTAACAGGAAACAGCAATTTTGATCTTTACGGTTCGATTGGTTTGGTTTACGACGGAGAAATTTTGAGAGTGCTTTACTCTCCGATTTCAAGCACTTTCAAGTTTGAAATGAATTGGGGTGGTTGAGTTTGAGGAAAATATATGTGCTTTTGATCTTGATAAGCATTATAGCGACGTTGTCTTTTGCGGATAACTGGCTTAACGCACAGACAGAAATTCAAAAGAGTTTCAATTCCAACTCGCCAGGCCAAAATTTGCAGAATCAATTGCTTGGCTCTACAAACACGAATAACAGTTTCTTGAATTTAGGATCGAGTGTGAGTCTTTTAGACAGTAATAATATACATGATAAAGGTACTTATTATTTAACGGTAAGTATTTCAAATTCTGGGACAACCACAATTGAATGGACATTACCTAATAATGCTTTGCCCGGTAATGTTAATTGGTGGACAACAGGTAGTGGTCAGAATTTCGTGAGTAAAATAGCAACGTCGAATACTTCAAATAACATTTCTATATCTATATATATACCTGCTGGCACATCACCAGGAACTTATAATGAAGTAATAACTTTAGCAACTGGAAATCCAGGACAAGATTCTAATGTATGGGAATGTTTTATAGATCTAACCATTGTATATAAGGCCCAAAGTTACATCGCGACTGCGACATCTTACGACGCATCTTTTTGCGGCGTAACGGGAAATGTTCTCACAAATTCTTACACACCATTTGATGGTGGAGTCTTACTTGCAAAACTTGCTGTTCAATCAAATATGTCAATGATAACAGTTGAAGTCTCGACAGGTGTTAATGGAGGTAGTCTTACATCCGGAATAAGCCCGTCAGGTCTTCCCAACGGTATGACACTCCATTACAGTAATAATTATACTGAAAATGGGAATGTATTGACATTGCCGATAGGTTCAAATCCATATTCAGGCGAACTTGATATATTTGCTTCTAACAGTATAGCATCATGGGCGACACCGGGACAGACAACGATTCAATTTGAATTCACAATAGTACCAAAGGGCAGTTATTGATTCCTCTGGTGAATATTTGAAACAAGCCTAAATGTCCGGGCTTGTTTTTTTATTCTACATTCAAACTCTATTCATGTACGATTTTATTTCATCCACAAAAATTTCTATATCTTTAAGATCTGTTGTGATAATCTCATAGAGTTCTTCGTTGCTAATTTCGTTGTATAAATGCACTATTCTGTTCCTATAACCGGCCATTTTAACAATTTTTTTCGATAATTCTGCATCAACAATTTCTTTCTCTCCTAAACCCTTTGCAATTGCTTTGTACTCTGTCGATAGTTCGATGTTACCTGTTTTGGACAAAATGTGCCGGCCCACATCAAAAATGCATTCAAGGCTTCTTCTTAGATAACTTTCAGCCGCTGCAGATAAAATAGGATTATCGATAAAATGATTTTTATCAGTTTCTGATATTGCCTTCAATTCTTTTGTATACTCAGCAAGCATCGAGAGCCTTTCAGATATCAAATCTTTGTTTATCATATATCTTCTAACCTTTCCTCATAATATTTATCAAGTACATATTTGAAATCAGCCGCGTGTTTTAAGATTTGCTCCTCGTAAAAGTCTTTAAATTTCTCGGATTCACTGTAAACGCAGTAACCTATTATGGCCTGACATTGAAAAACCGAATGGTGTTCCTGTAAGAACACAAGATCTAATCTGTACGGCAGAAAAATGTCTTCAAATTCATTGTATATATCGGCATATAATTTATATCGATCTTTCAAATTTAGAAGGTCAAAGTTAAATACTATGCCAACATCTATATCTGCAAGAGGATCGGTGATTGTGATTTTTTCACCGTCGATAATTCTCTTTGCGTTGTCCTTTTGTGATCCAAAAAGATATACAAGTCCGATATTGTATTTCTTACTTATATCTTTTATCATGTCATGCCTGTTCATAGATAAACATCTCTTCTGAATTATATCAACCGTGCTTAGATTATATCATGGAAAAACACTCCCGCATCGAGTACGGGATAACAATGGTGTTGAATCGCTTACTCCGTCATTCCTTGCTTGACAAGGAATCGCCTTTTTCAGTAATATTTTACTTTATCGCTTAAATCTTCCAATTTCGGATTCATATTTCTTATAAGTTGTAATTTCCACGATCTTTTCCAATTCTTAAGTCTTTTTTCTCTTTCTATTGCTTGATCGATTCTTTCAAAGTATTCGTAGTAAATAAGGTATTCACAATTATACTTTTTTGTGAAGCCATCAACAATTCCGCTTTTATGTTCGTTGACTCTTCTTAAAAGATCATTTGTGACACCGATATACAAAACGCTTCTTGATTTGTTCGACATTATATAAATAAATTCTGAGTTCACAAGATTCCCCCTATCGATTTTTAAAATTATATCATAAAAACACAAGGCGATTCCGGTTCTTCGACCGGAATGACGTTGAGGATATGGTTTTGTTAAAGACCAGGATGAGAGGTTAGGAGAAAGCCCCGATACCAGTCTGTCCTTGATGCGGGATCGCATTGAAGTCCTTAAAGATGATCCCTGATAGACTTAAAGATGATAAAGTGGTGGTGAGTACTTGAGGCTAATAGAAATAATCCATTCCCTTGATATGCCTCCTTTGATGCGGAAATGCATTTGTTTTGAACGAGATTTCGGTTGGAGAATCGCGGAATCCTAAGGCGATCCTGAAACAAGTTCAAGATGACAATACAAATCAAATCAGGAGCAAGGAATCTGCTCCCGCGTCATCCCGCACTCGATGCGGGATCGCATTGAAGTCCTTAAAGATGATCCCTGATTGACTTGGGTATGGCAAAAGCAATGACATTATAGTCTATCGGAATGTAGCGGTTTGTCGCACTTTGCCACGCACTAAAGGTATATAATATCGTTGGAGGTGGTATTTGTGAAAAAAATTAAGATTCTGCTTTTTACTTTGACTATAACCGCCGTTGCTTTTGTCTTAAGCGGATGTATTCCGGGAACTTCTAATTCTGTGCCCGTTGTGATAAATCTTCCTTCAAACTGGTCATACGTTACTTCTATGGCAATCGGAAATAACATCGTGCTTTTGGGCGGCGTTTTGAATAACGCATCCGGTGCGGTTGGCGAATACAACCTTACAAATGGCATGTTTTCAGATCTGTCAAGTCAAATGCAATCTTTTCATTTTCAGCATGTTAATTCAATTACCTTTTTGAATAACAAATTTTATATTGCAGGAGATAGCAGTAACGGCGCAGATTTTGCCTCTTTGGACCCTTTGACAAATATTTTCACGCCTTTAAATTATTTTAATATCGGAAATTTCTCAACTTTTAAATCTATTTCCACGGACGGCACTTCAATTTTAATAGGTGGTATTGGAAACTCGCCACTTTTGATTTACAATCCTTCTAATCTTTACACTTTCACGCCGTTGAATGTGTCTTACAATTTTGAAGTTAACAATGTGCTTTGGGATGGGAATGAATACCTAATCGATGGCTTGAATCAAGCCTACAATACCGGAGTTTTATATTTGGATAAATCAAACACATCCATAGACGTTAGCCCTTATTTGCCCCTTTACACCGGCGCTCTTGGCGCCGCTGGATACAACGGGCAACAATTCTTAATCTGGTCAAAGAATAATTCCAACTCAACGTGGCCAAATGGATATTATCAGATGCTGAGTTTCAATCCATCAATCAATAACGTCAGTCCCATAACTGCTTTTGCAACCAACCTTTCGATTCCATCCAATGGAATTACAGGGTCAAATGGCTGGTTTGTAATAGGCGGCACTCTTTTGTCTCAACCATATTTTGTGAAATATAACCTTACGGGAAATCCAATCGATCTGTCGTCTTATCTGCCCAACAACGTATCGAGCATTTCAAGCGTATTCACAGATGGAAGTAACATTTACGTTGCCGGAAATTACGCAAATTCAACTGCTTTCTTCGAGATAGTAAAAGGACAACTCTGAGGCTATTTCCGATGAGGATATGGCTTTGTTGAAGACCTGAATGGAGAAAACAGACACCGAAAGTCGAATACTTATTTACTGTGAGCGCAGGGCAGGATGCCCTCTCGATGGCCTCCGCAGCGAAGCGAGGACCAGACATCGAGTGGGGCGCCTGCCGGAGCGAAGATTCGGAATTTGAACTTTGTTTGGTATATTGAAAATGATTTGATGTTGAAAATGCTTTTAAAAGTGGTAAAATTTATAATAGTGTGATCTTTTTAAATGAGGAGGAGATTGTCATGATAAAGAAATTAAGGATAATGACTCCCGGGCCCACACCTGTACCTGTGGACGTTTTACTCGAAGGTGCACGCGAAACTCTTTACCACAGAAATCCAGAATTTTTAAAAATGTTAGAAACAGCGTCAAATGATCTGAAGAGTGTTTTCAGAACAAATGATCATGTTTTCATCCTTGCGTCATCAGGCACAGGGTCTATGGAAGCGGCGGTGGCGAATACTGTGAATCCCGGCGACAAGGTCATAGCCGTCGTTGGGGGTAAGTTTGGCGAGAGATGGGCAGATCTGTGCAAGGCTTACAACGCTAACATGATAGAGTTAGACGTCGAATGGGGAGATTATTTAAGACCTGAACAGATCAAAAAGTTGTTAGATCAGAATCCGGACGTGAAGGTTGTCTTTACAACGTTAAGCGAAACATCCACAGGCGTCGTTAACGATATAAAATCAATAGCAGAGATCGTAAAAAAGACGAACGCATTGCTTGTGGTGGATGCGGTGAGCGGAATTTTGGCAGAGCCTCTTGAGACCGATCTGTGGGGTGTCGATATCGTCGTGGCAGGTTCTCAAAAGGCCTTCATGATGCCTCCCGGTCTTGCCTTTGTTGCCGTATCCGGCGAGAAAGCATGGAAGAGGATTGAAGAAGTTAAGTCTCCGAGATATTATTTTGATCTCAGAGCATACAAGAAATCTTACACCGATACCCCTTACACAGGGGCGGTAAATTTGGTTTATCAGTTGAACAAAGGTCTTGAAATGATAAAGTCTGAAGGTATTGAAAATGTCTGGGCACGGCATGCCATCTTCGGAAATGCTGTCAGAAAAGGCGTAAAGGCTTTAGGGCTCGAACTCTTTGCCAAAAAACCCGGAAACGTGGTGACGGCCGTTAAGGTGCCGGAGGGTGTAGACGGATCGAAGTTTTTGAAGTTCTGCCGTGAAGAATACGGTATGGTCTTTTCGGAGGGTCAATCTCAACTCAAAGGAAAGATTTTCAGGGTTTCAAATCTCGGTTATGTGGATAAATTAGATATCATATCTGCGGTCGCGACCATAGAAATGGCTATGAACAAGTTCGGGAAAAAGGTACCGATGGGCGCCGGTGTAAAGGCCGCCGAAGAAGTGCTTTTGGGAGATGAAAGATCATGAAATTCAAAGTTTTGGTTAACGATCCGCTTGCACCTGATGCGATAAAGATTCTTAAAGGTGCGAATTTAGACGTGGAAGAAAGGGAATACTCCAAAGAAGATCTGCCAAAGCACATCGGCGAATATGACGGAATAATAGTCAGAAGCGCTACCAAAGTTACGAAAGAGGTCATAGAGGCCGGCAAAAAGTTAAAGGTCATAGGACGTGCGGGTGTCGGCCTTGATAACATAGATCTTAACGCTGCGAAAGCGCACAGTATAACTGTTTTGAGCACGCCAACGGCAAATTCGATAAGTGTTGCCGAACTGGTCTTTGGCTTTATGATCTCTGTGTCACGCCATCTTGTAACTGGCACAACAACGTTGAGAGATGGAAAATGGGAAAAGAAAGCCCTCGACGGGGTTGAACTTTACGGGAAAACGCTTGGCATAGTTGGGTTTGGAAATATAGGGGCAGAGGTTGCAAAAAGGGCCTTTGCTTTTGGCATGAAGGTCATAACTTACGATGTTATACAGAACAAACGCGGTCTTGACGTTGATTTTGTTCCTTTAAATGATCTGCTTAAAAATTCAGATTACATAACGGTCCATCTGCCGCTTTTGGATTCGACAAAGCATATCATATCCGATGGGCAATTTTCGATGATGAAAAAATCCGCAATCTTCGTTCATGCCGCACGCGGCGGGATAGTAGATGATAAGGCACTTTTGAACGCTTTGAAGTCAGGTAAAATTGCCGGCGCAGGTCTCGATGTCTTTGAAGTAGAACCTCTGGACGATACCGGCCGTCAGATCGTCTCGATGCCAAACGTCGTGGCGACGCCGCATTTAGGTGCGTCTACGGAAGAAGCCCAGTTACGTGTTGGTCGCGAGATAGCGGAAAAAGTCGTCGACTTCTTTAAGGGGGTAAAATAAATGATTTCTCCGAAAGATGTGCTTAAAAAGGCTCAGGAATACGAAAAAGATGTTGCACAGTTTTTGAGAGACATCGTTGCGATTCCGAGCTATTCGGGTCAGGAAAAGGCCGTCGTGGACAGGATTGCGGTGGAGATGAAAAAGGTGGGCTTTGACGAGGTCAAAACAGACGGCCTTGGAAATATCTTTGGAAGAATAGGCAACGGAAAGACGAAGATCGTCATGGATGGGCACATTGACGTTGTCGGCGTCGGAGATCCGACCCAGTGGAAGTACGATCCGTTCAAGGGCAAAATGGAGAACGGCATAATCTACGGAAGGGGCGCGGGAGATCAAAAGGCCGGCATGGCTTCAATGGTGTACGGCGGAAAGATCATAAAAGATCTGCATCTGGAAGGCGATTACACACTTTACGTCGTCGGATCCGTGATGGAAGAGGAATGCGACGGGATGTGCTGGCAGTACATAGTCAAAGAGGATAAATTCGTTCCCGATTACGTGGTCATAACGGAGCCTACAAATCTCAACATTTACAGAGGCCATAGAGGAAGAATAGAGGTTGAGATCCGCACCAAAGGGAAATCTGCCCATGCTGCAATGCCCGAACGAGGTGACAACGCGATTTACAAGATGGCAAGGATAATTTTGGGAATTGAAAAGTTGAATGAAAAACTCAAAGTTGATCCCTTCTTAGGCAAAGGCACGGTTGTGGTTTCGCAGATCTTCTTCAAATCACCATCTGAAAATGCCGTTGCGGATGAATGCACGATACATCTGGACCGAAGGCTTACAATAGGCGAGACGAAAGAAAGCGCAATAGAGGAATTCAAAAAAGTTATAAAAGAAGCAGGCGTCGAGGCAGAGATAATCGAACTTACGTATCACGGAAAGGCTTACACGGGAAAGGAATACTCTTCGGAGAAATATTTCAGAACATGGGTTATGGACGAACATTCGGAGATCGTCGATGCGGCGGTCAAAACTTACAAAGAGGTGTTTGGATCCGATCCGAAGGTAGATAAATGGAATTTTTCAACCAATGGTGTCGCAACGGCAGGCCTTTTCAAAATACCGACAGTCGGATTCGGCCCTGCCAATGAGATATACGCGCATGGAATAAACGATCAGGCGCCGGTGGATCATCTTGTCAAAGCGGCTGCCTTTTACGCATATTTTCCGCAAAAAATTCTTAAGAAGGGATGATAAAATGGGTACACTCTTGAGAGGAAAACATTTCATAACAACGCAGGATTTCACGAAAGAAGAGATCGATCTTATGTTGGACACGTCTTTCGATCTCAAAAGGATGTTTGCACGCGATGAGTTAACTCCGTGGCTGCTTTACAAAACGGTTTTCATGATTTTCTACGAAGAGTCAACAAGAACGAGAAATTCCATAGAAGCAGGCATAACACAGTTGGGAGGTCATGCGCATTACCTTGTGCCAGAGATGATGCAGGCGCACCATGGTGAAACACCTGCCGATACGGCAAAGGTTTTGAGCAGATTCGGTCATGCGATAGCCGTAAGAAATTGTTTCTTTGGAGAGGGAAACAAATTTTTAAGAGATCTTGCAGAAAATTCAAGAGTGCCTGTTTTAAGTCTTCAAGATGATGTTTACCATCCTATGCAGGTTTTGGCCGATCTTATGACCATTCAGGAAAGATTCGGCAAGAATTTAAAAGGTTTGAAGGTTGGAATAAGTTGGGCTTACGCCGAAAGCCATCTCAAACCGCTTTCTGTGCCTCAATCTCAGATATTGCTCTTTGCAAGGTATGGAATGGATATAACTTTGGCATACCCCGAAGGCTTTGATCTCATGCCGGATATCGTCAAGCAGGCGCAGGAAAACGCAAAGACCGGCGAAGGAAAGTTGACGATAACCCATAACATGGATGATGCTTTCAAAGGTGCGGATGTCGTAATTCCAAAGTCGTGGGGCGGATTCTACACAATTCCAAATCCTTTGGAGGCTTCGAAGTACAAAGATAAGATATGGGCCGAAGCCGCAAAGCACAAAGACTGGATATGCAATGAAAATCGTATGAACCTCACGAACAAACATTCGGTTTACATGCACGCACTGCCTGCAGACAGAGGAAAGGAAGTTGTTGATTCTGTAATAGACGGACCGCATTCCATAGTCTGGGACGAGGCAGAAAACAGGCTTCACACGGCAAAGGCTGTCATGGCTTTGACCATGGGAGGCAGGCCTTGAACGATTTAGGCATCATCGATGGAAAGGTCTTTGATGGTTTTAAAACTTACAGGGCAAATATATACATCAGAGATGGTCGCATAACAGCGATCACCTCTGATTATCTTGAAGCAAAAGAAAATTACGAGGTGTTTGGCAAGTACGTCATGCCCGGTCTTATAGATCCTCACGTGCATTTTGCGCTTTCTTTAGGCAAATACAGATCGGCGGATGATTTCGAATCGGGCTCCGTAAGCGCCGCTTTTGGGGGAATCACGACTTACATCGACTTTTTAGATCCCGTTACTCACGAAAACGAGATAGATGAAAAGTTTTTAAAGAGATTGGAAGAGGCAAAAAATTCTCACATAGATTATTCATTTCACATGACGATAGCCCATCCGGATATCGAGCCGGTTACCCTTGCAAAACGCACGCTTTCGTTAGGCATAAACAGCATAAAAACCTTCACAACTTACAGTACGTCAAATCGCATGACGGGTAACGGGTATATTTTGGATTTACTCGCAATCACGAAAAAATATGGAATAATTGAAACCTTTCATGCCGAAGATGATGCGATGATACTTTACAGATCGAAGATGAAAGAAAGACATTTACCCCAGGATCTGCCATTTTTGCATCCGTCGGAGTCAGAAGCATCTGCCGCGATGAGTATAGCGACAATCGCAAAATTGACAGATGGTCAGGCATACATAGTTCACAACTCAAGCGGTTTTTCCGTCAAAATGATAGAAAAATTAAACGCTTCTGAAAATGTAAGACTTGAAACGTGCCCTCAATATCTCGTGCTAAATGACGCTTTGTATCAAAAAGATGATGCCTATCTTTACACGCTGGTACCGCCTTTAAGATCACGTTTGGAATCATCTTATTTATATGAAGCGGTTGAAAACGGGTTGATCTCGACAGTAGGAACAGATCATTGTCCGTTCAAAAAAGCGGAGAAATTTGAGAATAAACTCGATTACGATTCCATGCCAAACGGAATAGGCGGAGTTGAGACTTCTTTTGTTTTGCTTTACAACGAAAATTGTTCGGAAAAAAACGTTAACGATCTCGTGAGGTTGCAAAGCGTCAACGTGGCCGAAACTTTTGGCCTTAAAAATAAAGGTAAAATCGTCGTAGGTGCCGATGCGGATATAGCGATTTTCGATCCGTCGATTCAATGGACCATCGGCATATCAAACTTGCATACGAAAGCAGATTACACGCCATACGAAGGAAAAAACGTGAAGGGGAAGTTCGTTTCTGTCATATCGAGAGGAAGATTCGTCGTCAAAGACGGACAATTTGTCGGAAAACGGTTAAGAGGTAAGTTTGTAAGAAGGGGGAAAGTCTTTTGGCCTACACGATCGGGAACGCCATGGTTTATACGGGAGATGAATTCATAAGGGAAGGTTATGTTTCTTTTGAAGATCGCGTGATTTCAACCGGCAGAATGGATGAGTTGAAATCAAAGATCGATCGTGATGCACATGGAATGCTTGTAATGCCCGCATGGATCAACGCGCACACACACGTTTATTCCACTCTCGCACGCGGGATGAGTCTGCAATTCAATCCAATGTCATTTACTCAAATTTTGGAACAACTCTGGTGGAAACTCGACAGGAAATTAGGACAGGTCGAAATAGAATCAAGTGCTTACGTTGCGGCTGCGGAGTTCATACACGCCGGAGTATCTACGATCTTCGATCACCACTCGAGCCAGAACTTTGTGAAAGGCGCGCTTCCGATTTTGAAGAGATCGATTGTGGATGTTGCGGGCATGCGTGGCATATTCTGTCACGAGACAAGTGACAGAGACGGTACCCAGATCGAATCCATAGAAGAAAATGTTGATTTTTTCAAATCCAATCACAACGAAAAGAGTGCCGGTATGATGGGCCTCCATGCCTCTTTTACGCTTGGAGATCGAACGCTTAGAGAAGTTTCGAAGGCATGTGATGGACAAATTCCGATTCACATTCACGTTGCCGAAGGAATTGAAGACGAACTTTATTCGATAAACGATCATGGAATGAGGATAATTCCAAGATTGGAAAGTTACGGTCTTACCATTCCGAATTCGATATACGCACATTGCATTCACATAGATGAATCGGAAGCCAATTTGATATCTAAAAACAAAGGATACGTGGCAAATACCACTCAATCAAACATGAACAACGGTGTTGGTGTGGCCGATCTGGAGATGATCAGATCAAATGGTGCAAAGATGGTTATGGGCAATGACGGTTTCGGCTTTTCACCGGTATTTGATCTCAGATCAACCGTTTTGGGACAAAAAAATCTTTACAAATCTCCGACTGCATTTTCAACTTCCGATCTCAAATCGATAATCGAAAATACTTTTGAACTCGCGTCTAATCATTTGAAAGTGAAATTCGGGAAGATAAAATCAGGATATGCAGCCGATTTGGTTATGATCGAATATGATCCTCCAACCCCGATAGATGAAAAAAATTTCTGGGATCATCTTTTTTTCGGTATAACTGAAAGCCGCGTTAATTCCCTTTACGTTGCCGGTAAGCCTTTGATGATAGATAACGAAATAAAAGTCTTTGATGAAGTTGAAGTGAGAAAGGCATCCAGAAAAGTTGCGGAAACTCTTTGGAAGAACTTGTGAGGAGGGATTTTGAATGGATCTTTCTACCGAAATAGCCGGAATGCATTTCGCAAATC
Source organism: Athalassotoga sp. (assembly GCF_049965695.1). Classification (NCBI taxonomy): domain Bacteria; kingdom Thermotogati; phylum Thermotogota; class Thermotogae; order Mesoaciditogales; family Mesoaciditogaceae; genus Athalassotoga; species Athalassotoga sp. The sequence goes on from NZ_JBMFWB010000010.1 coordinate 15,828, forward strand.
CTCTTTTGCCGGCAGCAGGTCCTTTGACCGGTGATGATAAAAAAATGAAATACATCGCTTCTTTGGGAGTAGGAGGAATGGTCACCAAGACCATATCGACGGAAGGGGCTAAAGTGCCGAGACCGTGCATCGTTGCCACAAAAGATTACGTCGTCAATGCCGAACTGTGGTCTGAATATGGTCCTGACAGATGGATAAACGAGTTTTTGCCGGGCATCCAGTCTTTGAAAATGCCGAAGATTGTAAGCATAGGCTATTCGAAATCACAGATCGAATACCTTGTGCCGCGTTTGAAAGATTTTGGAGATGCTTTCGAAATTTCAACGCATTACACCGGAAAGGATATAGTACCTATAATTGAAATTGCAAAAACGGCGATAAAATTGTCTAAAAAGCCCGTTTTCATGAAGGTCAGCCCGCATATGCCTGATCCTGTCGAATTTGCGCAAAGCATGAAAGATGTCGGGGTCGCAGGCATAGTTGCCGTGAACTCTTTTGGTCCCGTTTATTACGTTGATCCCAAATTCGGTCATCCCACTTTGGGATCTGAAAACAGATACGGATGGATTTCCGGGCCAATAATAAAGCCAATCGCGCTTTCGATAGTCTTGAGAATAAAGCAAAGTGTGGATATTCCTGTGATAGGGGTGGGTGGAGTAAGAACTTCAGATGATCTTGTTGACTTTTTAGAAGTGGGTGCATCGGCCGTCGGAATGCTTTCTTCTGCTTTGATATACGGTAAAGAACAGTACAGAAGAATCGTAAGCGGACTCGAAGTGGCTTTGAAAAAACGCGGGTATGCATCTGTGAAGGATGCGATCGCGAGCAAGATTGAAAAAAAACCTGCCGAATTTAATGTAAGAAATCCTCAAATAGACACTGCAAAGTGCACGCTTTGCAAAATGTGCGAGTATGTTTGCCCATACTTCGCGATAACCGTAACGGATCACGTTGAAGTTGATACAAATGCGTGCTTCGGATGCGGCCTATGTCAAACGAGATGCCCTGTTGATGCTATAAGTGGCGTGCTTAAGTGAATTATACTAAACTTCTTTTAAGAGTGAAACACAATTTTTGAGTTTGGCGGAGGGCAGGATGCCCTCGATCAGTGAACAGTTTTTCTGATTACGGATCACGCGTTACGCGTCACAAATTTCTCTAATCTCTGAGCCCTAATCTCTGCTTTTTCTACGTGCCATTCGGGCACCTGCCGGAGCGATGATTCGAAATCTGAATTTTATTTAGTGTATTATCTGACGTATGTTATAATTTGGTATAATTTGATGAAGCGGAAAATTTCATAGAAGGGAGCATTAATCTTGAAAAATTTATCTGCCGAGCAGATAAGAAGTGAATTTCTTGAATTTTTCAAATCAAAAGGTCACGAAATCCTTCCAAGTATTTCTCTTATACCTGATGATCCACAATTGCTTTTCACCGTTGCCGGGATGGTGCCTTTTAAAAAGATTTTCTGGGGTCTTGAGGATCCAAAATATTCAAGAGTTGCAACCGTTCAAAAGTGTATAAGAACGAATGACATAGAGAATGTCGGAAGAACTCCGAGGCATCACACATTCTTTGAGATGCTTGGAAATTTTTCTTTTGGCGATTATTTCAAAAAAGAGGCGATAGAGTATGCCTGGGAATTTTTAACCACCAGACTTGAAATTCCCGAGGATAGGCTTTGGGTATCGATATACAAAGATGATGATGAAGCCTTTGATATATGGACAAAAATCATAGGTCTGGATCCAAAAAAGATAGTCAGAATGGGAAGAGAGGATAATTTCTGGGGACCGGTTGGGCCAAGTGGACCATGTGGACCTGATTCGGAGATATTTTACGATCTCAGAATTCCGGTCAAAGAGTGTCCCGATCTGGATAAATGCACGCCGGAATGCAACTGCAACAGGTTTTTAGAAATATGGAATCTTGTTTTTACAGGCCTTTATCAGGATGAAAATGGAAATCTCGGAGAATTGAAAAGGAAGAACATAGATACAGGCATGGGCCTTGAAAGAGTTGCTTCCGTTTTGCAGGGAGTCAGAAGCAATTTTGAAACGGATCTTTTCATGCCTTTGATCCACAAATCCGAGGAAGAATTTTCTGTGAAATACGGCAGAGATGATGGCACAGACATATCGATGAGAATAATAGCGGATCACGCAAGGTCTGCGACTTTTTTGATAGCCGACGGTGTCTCTCCTTCAAACACGGAACGTGGATATGTACTCAGGCGCTTGATAAGAAGGGCTGTAAGGTACGGAAAATCCATAGGCGCTCACGATACTTTTCTTTACAGATATGTACCCGTTGTGGAGAGTGTAATGGGCAAGAGATATCCCGAAATAGGGATGAGAAAAGATTTTATCATGGAAACCATAAAATTCGAAGAGGAAAGATTTTTGAAAACTCTTGATCAAGGTCTTGCACTTGTTGAGAAGATACTTTCTAATTCTTCAAAGATATCAGGCGAGGATGCGTTCAAACTTTATGACACTTACGGTATGCCACTGGATATCCTGCTCGATATGGCAGATGAAAGAAAGGCCATCGTCGATGTCGATGGCTTTAACAAACTTATGGAAGAGCAAAAAAGAAGATCGAGAGAGAATCTTGGCCTTCAGTCTTTTGTGGATAGCATTTATGAATCTCTTTCGAATGTTAAAACGGAATTCGCTGGATATGAAAATCTTAAATCTTTTTCAAAGGTCATCGCCATGATTTCAAACGGAGAAGAGGTAGGCAGTGTAACGGCGGGAAACGAAGCCGAGGTTATCTTCGACAAAACTCCTTTTTACGCCGAAATGGGAGGACAGGTTGGAGATTCCGGCAGATGTGAATTTAAAGATGGAAGTGCGACTGTCATAGATACTTACAAAAGAGGCACACTCCATTTGCATAAGGTAAAGGTTGATAGAGGGACTTTGCGGGTCGGAATGGAAGTTAATCTGATTGTTGATTTCGACAAAAGAATGTTTATAGCGAGAAATCACACGGCCACACATCTGCTTCAGGCAGCACTTCAAAAAGTGCTCGGAGATCATGCGAGACAGGCAGGATCCTACGTTGGTCCCGATAGGCTAAGGTTCGATTTTACCCACAATGCTTCCCTTACAGATGAAGAAATCGGTAAGATAACGACGCTCGTCAATTCTGAAATTTTGAAAGCGACGCCCGTTCAAGTCAAGATAATGTCTCTTGATGAGGCCAAAAAAATGGGTGCAATGGCACTCTTTGGAGAAAAATACGGGGATGAGGTCAGAGTCGTGATGGTCGATGACTTCAGCAAAGAATTGTGTGGCGGCACGCACGTTTCAAATGTCGGTCAGATAGGCGGATTTTTCATCTTAAGCGAAAGGGCGATATCTTCCGGAATCAGAAGAATAGAGGCCATAACCGGATTGAACACAATCGAATTGCTGTCCGGCTACAAATCTACACTTTCAGAGATTTCAAAAAGTCTTCAGTGTACTCAGGATGAAGTGGATCAGAAGGTAAAGATCGTCATCGAGGAGAATCAAGCGCTGAGATCGGAAAATAAAAATCTCAGAAAAAAAATCATTTTCGAAGAATTAAAAAAGGAAATAGCGCATGCCACTTCTGACAACAAAAAATTTCTTGTTTTCCAAACTCGCGATCTCGATCCTGCGGATTTGAGAGACATTGCGGATGATGCCGTTAAAACATTTGCGACCGGTCCCGTGATTTTACTTCAAGAAAACGGTGAAAAAGTCACGATGATAGTCAAATCGACGAATGGAAAGGCAAATGATGTGGCATCGATCGTTTCAAAAACATTCGGCGGAAAAGGTGGAGGACGTTCTGATATGGCACAGGGTGGATGGAACGGAAAGATCGAAATTGAAAAAATCAAATCGATTCTCTCGGAGGTACTGAAATGAAAGCCTTCCTTTTTGATCTTGATGGTACTTTGCTGTTATCCGATGAAGAAATTTTTTACAACAGGTATTTCGAACTCGTCGGTCAGGAATTCAAGGATGTGGTTAATCCAAAAGAACTCATAGATGCGATACAGGAAATCATAGAGAATATGATCTTTGACGGCGGGGACGAAAACAATTATCAGAGGTTCATGGGAAAGATATCTCAAAAATTTGGCAAAAAGGCCCTGGAATTCGAGAAAAGGTTTGACGCTTTCTATTCCAACAATTTTAAGTTGCTTAAACCACTTACAAAGCCAAACGATCGCCTGATAAATCACATGCGCAACTTATCCGAAGTGAAAGTGCTCGCGACAAATCCGATCTTTCCGGAAATAGCAATAAAAGAGAGGATGAAATGGGCTGGCCTTGACGATGACGACTTTGCGCTTGTGACTTTTATGGAAAATTCTCATTATCTAAAGCCTAACCCGAAATATTTTTTAGAGATATGTGAAAAGATAAAGGCTGATCCTCAAAATTGCACCATGATGGGAAACGATCCGAAACTCGATGGTGCGTGCGAGAAAGTTGGGATTAAGTTTGTTTTAGTCGGAGAAGACGGGAATTTTTGATCATTTCTCTGCCATTTCTCTTAATTTTTTTGATTGACTTTCGTCACTCTCTATTACAATCAGTACATCTCCGGCATTTATAACGGTTGAAGGGTCCGGATTGAATTTGAAATCTGTACCGTTTTGCATTGCCACAATGAGGAGTCCCGTTTCTTTTCTTATATTTGCATCGCTCAAAGTTTTGCCAACAAGATGGCTTCTTACGTTGACAAGTATTTCTTCCATCTTAAGATGTACGTTGTTCGATTGATGGATTATATCCATGAAAGATTGAAGCGCCGGATTTAGCACAAGAGAAGCCATTCTCGATCCGACTATCTCCGTCGCCGAAAGCACGTTGTCCACTCCTGCGTATCTTAACCTTTTTATGGCCGTTACGTTGTCGGCCTCGCTTATTATTTTGAGACCTTTATTCATGTTCCTTGCCATCAAAGAAACGTAAACGTTCAAAGAATCGTCTGATAACGTTACAACCAGCGTGCTTGCCTTGTTTATGCCTGCTTTGGTGAGCGTTTGCTCATCCATGGTATCTCCCACGACGTACAAAAAATCGCTCTCTTTCATGATATCTTTTATGCTCTCTTTCACTTCATCCACTCTTGTCGGCGTAGGTGTGGCAAAAACAAAAGGATGGTTTCTTACGGCAAGTTGTCTTATGACATACTTTCCTATTTCGCTTCCGCCCATTACTATGCAGTGACCTTCCATTTTGTCTATCATCTTCATCATCCTTCTTAATCTCATGTATTTTCTCAGATCGCCATCTAAAAAAAAGGAGGTAACAACTCCTATTGCGTAGAGGTATGTTGATATCCCTATGACGATCAAAATCGTTGTAAAAAGATAACCGTTGTAATCCAAAGGTTTTGGAAGACCGTAACCAACGGTCGATAAAGTCATCGCCGTCATGAAAAGCGCATCGACGATGTCCCATTTTTCTATTATCATGTAACCGAAAACGCCAAAGACAAAAACTGCTGCGACAAGCGAAAATGCTATTACAACGTGTCTCGTCCTTTTTTTCAGATCTTCTTCCATTCACATCACTCTTTTATATCCGGCCATTCGTCTTCTCCGCCACCAATCGGCTCTGCGTGAATCGTAACTTCTTTTACGTCCGGCAAATTCTTTTTTATTTCGTCTTCAATAGAGGTCATTATGCTGTGAACATGTTGAAGACGCATTTTTCCGGGAATTTCAACATGCATATCCACTATGTAGTAAGATCCAAGTTTTCTGACTCTGATAAGATGAGGGTTGAAGACGTATTCCTGTTTTTTGACGATCTTTTCTATTACCGCCGTCATTTTTGGATCTTGCTTTTCCATCAACTCCGGAATGCCCGCTTTTATGACGTCTATCCCCATCCATACGATCAAAACTGCCACGGCTATCGACGCAATGGGATCGAAGATCGTCATTCCGGTTAGCAGCACAAGTACACCGCCTGCAAGAACGGCGACTGATGCAAAAACGTCGCTCATGTAATCTTTTGCATCCGCGATGACGGCTTGATTTGAAAATTTTTTACCTGTCCTGAACATGTAATACGAAAGAAAAAATTTTCCAACGATGCTGACCGAGGCTCCGACGATCATTATCAGGGCTATGACATCGTGATGGCCGAAATCCATGAAAGATTCCTGGGCTATCAAAAAGCCTGCGAAGATAACTGAAATGCCCACTATGTTTGCGACTATCGTCTCGGCTCTGCCATGGCCGTAAGGGTGTTCCGTGTCTGGCGGACGGCCTGCAACCCTTATACCCTGATAAACAAGAATCGATTTTGCCACATCCATAGTTGTATCCACTCCATCACTTATCAAGGCAATGGATCCGCTTATAATTCCAAGGAGTATTTTAAAAACCGCAAGGATGGCGTTGCCGTAAATTCCAATTTTAACTGCCTTTAAACTTTTTTGTGTTCTTTCTTCCATGAAGTTTTTTCCCTCATGTTCTCCTTTTTGTGTTAAAATCTTTATGACTCTAAGTATTTTACCATAGGAGGGCTTAAATGGATACAACAGTCAAGTTTGATAACGTTAAGAAGGTCTATTCCGGAGATGTAAAGGCTTTAAATGGGATATCTTTTGAAGTTTCGACGGGAAGTATCTTCGCGATTCTCGGTCCAAATGGCGCCGGTAAAACCACAACTTTGAAGATAATAATGGGTTTGATAAGGCAAACGGATGGAACCGTGAGTGTGATGGGTAAGGTGCCTTTTCCGGATGGAAACAAAGAAATTTCTTTTGTTCCGGAAGAGAAAAATCTTTACGATGGGATGAAAGTGTCAAAAATGAAGGATTATTTTTCGGCATTTGCGCCTAATTTTTCTGAAGAAAAATTTGATCAAATTCGCAAAAGATTGGATTTGACTTATCAGAGAAAGGTAAAAGCCCTTTCGCAGGGAAATAAGACCAAACTTTACCTTGCACTTGCCCTTTCGCAGGATGTCAAACTTTACCTGCTTGACGAGCCGACGTTAGGGCTCGATCCTGTGGTAAGAGCCGAAGTGCTTGAACTTGTTAATGACATCGCAAAAGAAGGTAAGACGATAATTTATTCTTCGCAAATACTCTCAGAAGTTGAGGAGGTTTGCGATCATCTTTTGATCCTTAAAAACGGGACGATTCTTTACACGGGTACGATGGCAGATTTTAAAGGGGCCAACGGAGAAAATCTTTCGAAGGCTTTTCTTGACCTCGTAAGAAAGGGTGAGATCAAATGACATTTGTTGAATTCAAATTAAACTTGACGAGGGCAATAGTGCTTATTGCCATCTTAATCGCGCTTTCCCTTGTTCCCGTCTTAAGTCATAACTTGGTGACAGGTATCTTTGGTTCTCCTGAAGTTCAGCAGAATTTAAAAAATAATCCTGTTGGTCAGCAGGGTCTTAACGCCATCTTATCCAATTACAACTTTTACTCGTATGCGGAATGGTACGGGGGGAATTACAATTTTCTTTCGATAATCGTCGCCATAGTGATGAGTTTCTCTCTCTTTTCAAAAGATAAAGAGCACAAAACATTTTACATCATGGCCGGAAGAATGACAAGATGGGAAATATTTTCATCTAAAGTTTTCGCGGGTTACATATGGACAGCGGCGATTGTGATTATAGGCGGACTCTTCTATTATCTTCTTTCATTGACAATGGGATATACCCTTTCGGGTACCATGGTTGCTATATGGACAGCAAGAGCGGTTGCCGGCGCTGTGCTTTTTTACCAGATAGGTGCATATACGTCGATGCTTTTTTCAAGTCAGGCAAGACCTATACTGCTTGACATAGTAATATTTGCAGGATTGCTGACGGCGGGCGCTTTCGAACAAACTAAATTTCTTGACTTTTTTCAGTACATGGGCGGACAAGACGTACTTACCAAACAATCTTTCGGTGTGCTTACCTTTTCAATTTTACTTGTCATCGCCGCCGGCCTCTTCATACTTCAATACTTTCATTTTAGAAGTTCGGATCTTTAAAGACAGTGCTGGAGGCTCAGCACGAAAAGGCTCGTGGCACGTAGCCGGTAGCGTGTAGAAAAAACACTCATCCTGCCCTATGTCAAGTCGAATAAACATTCGATTTTTAAACTTGAGTTGGCATATTATGTTATAATGCTTTTAGATATATGCCAAACGAAATTCAAATTTCGAATGACCGCTCCGGCAGGTGCCCCACTCGATGTCTGGTCCTCGCAGGCTGCGGAGGCCATCGAGAGGGCATCCTGCCCTGCGCTCCCAGTAAATAAGAATTCGGCTTTTAAAGTGAATTCATTATAAATTAAGGAGAGAGACGATGAAAGACGTTGTACTTATAACCGGCGCATCAAGCGGTATAGGAAAGGAACTTGCGCAATTATTCGCAAAAGAGGGCCGGGATTTGGTACTTGTATCGAGAAATGAATCTGAATTGAGAAAAATTTCGAAAGATCTGTCAGATAAATTCGGGATATCTGCTTTTATCATTCCAAAAGACCTTTCAATGCCTTCCGCTCCGGATGAGATTTTTGATGAGTTGAAAAAAATGGAGTTGAATGTTGATGTACTTGTCAACGATGCTGGTTTTGGAAGTTACGGCGCTTTTATAAAGACCGATTTGAAAACATCTCTTGATATGATACAGGTTAACGTTACGGCACTCACACATTTGACATGGCTTTTGGTGTCGCCGATGATCAAAAACGGCAAAGGTAAGGTGCTCAACGTTGCTTCCCTTGCTGCCTTTCCGCCGGGACCTTACATGAACGTTTATTATTCTACAAAAGCCTACGTTTTGTCATTCTCGGTTGCACTCAACGAAGAGTTGAAAGGTACGGGTGTTTCTGTGACGGCTCTGTGTCCCGGACCGACTGACACGAATTTTCAAAAACGCATAGGTCTTACAAGTGCAGAAACTTTCAGCATAAAAAGCATGAGCGTACAAAAAGTGGCCTTTATGGGTTATAAAGGCTTGAAAAAAGGTAAATTAATAGTCTTGCCGGGCTTTGTAAACAAGATCACGGCTTTCGCACTCAGATTTATTCCCAAAAGCACGGCTGCCCATTTCGTCGCGATAGGGCAAATTTCAAGAAAGTAATGGCTTTTTAGGATCTATTTTTTTGCCCTTCACATCATGTAAACCATCTTTGAATCCTCTGAATATATAGGGCTTTGATTCCGGAGAAACGTATGACCATATGTATCTATCAATTGACAGGTAAAGTTTAACGCCTAAATTCACTATTTTAAAATTTTTAGTCGCCAGAATTGGATTTCTGAAAAGATAATAAGTTTTCCACGGAGGAACATTTGGTTTTGAAAACGGAAAGCGAAAGATGCGTTTTTGCCTTATCCAGTCTTTGTGTGCTATCAAACTTGAATGGACTCTTATCATCTTGAATCCGGCCTTTTTTATTCTCATGGAATAATCGTAATCATCAGCGTAGATGAAAAATTCCGAATCAGGAAGGCCAACTTTTTCAACAACTTCTTTTTTTACCGCAAAACCAACAAAAGTGCCCGTCACCGCAGATGACGTCTTATTTGATGGTTTTGTATTATCTTCATCTGTCAATTTGCTGAGAAAAACGCCTATGTTCGAATTTTGATTTTTTAAAATGGTATATTCGAGTGCTTCGAGAGCATTTTTGTAAGGAATTGCATCGTCATCCATCATCCAAACCCAATCCGATCCGTCATCGATCGCACATTTCAGGCCACACGCAAATCCTCCGGCACCCCCGATATTTTCTTCAAGCCTTTTGAATTTAACTTTAGATAGATTTTTCAAAAAATCATATGTGCCATCCGTACTTGCATTGTCAACGACTATTATCTCATCGGGAATTCTTGTTTGAGACAAAAGTGCATCGATGTTTTTTTTGAGCCAGTTTATTCTGTTGTAAGTTACGACTACGGCTGCGATCTTCATCTGTGTTTGAAGAAAGAATAGTTTGATATGTCATCTTTTGGAGCAAAGAAAGCAAAATTGAACGGTTCGAGATCGATTGAAACAGAACCGGCACTGATTTTCACAACACGATTCGAGATCATATCCTTCATCTCCAATCCATCGAAAGCGTACGAATACGGTATCATGACATTTGAAACGCTTGTCATACCGGTAGGGTTAGCGACAAAAAGCATGAACTTCTCCCATTTGTCATATCTTAAAATAGACAGGATATCTCCCGCCATCCATATTTTTGTTTTCCCGCTTGAAAGTACATCAAACGTTTTTCTTAAATTGTTCATTTTCTGGTAAAATTCGAATCTTTCGTTTTTTTGATTCCAGTTCATGGGAGATCTGTTGAACGGATCCGGCCCGCCGTTCATCCCTGTTTCTTCACCGTAATAAACCATGGGAATTCCCGGGAAGGCATTTTGAATCGCTATCGCCAAACGTACCTTTTTTTCGTTGCCGAGTACGTAAGAAAGTCTTGGCGTATCATGTGAAGAAAGTATAGTCCATGAATTAAGCAACTTATCTTGAGGATATTCGTCAATCATCCAGTTCAAAGCGGTAACGTAATCGTTTGTGGTAATTTCATCATTTAGGATAGAAAGTGTTGATTGCCTGAAAAAGTAGTTCATCACCCCATCCATATGATCCATCCAGTCTTTGGCATAGGTCATCACCTCGCCTATCATCTGTCCGCCGAATTCGTGAATTTTGTCCATGATGCGATCAAGATGGCCCATTCCAACATCGTTGGCACAGTCGATTCTAAATCCGTCTATGCCTTTTTTCATCCAGTATTCTACAACTTTTAAGACAAATTCCATAACATCGGGTCTGTCGAGATCCAATTCCGTTAGTTCACCGAAACCTCTCCACCTTTTGTTTGTTCCCATCTTTGAAATTATTTCGGCATCAGCGCTCGCATGATTAAAAACGCCGTCGAGGAAAACCTTTATTCCTTTTGAATGAAAGACTCTTACCAATTCTTCGAGATCCTTTTCCTCTCCGACCATCGGATTTATTCGAAAGTAGTCAAGCGTATCGTATCTGTGATACGTTTTTGAATCGAAAATAGGCGTGATGTAAATTGCACTTGATCCGAGATTGGCTATGTGATCGATTTTCGAAATCACACCGCGAAGATTCCCACCGTAAAATTCGTTTACAGCACCTTCGATCGGTGAATCCCACGATTTAACCTGATATTTTTGATCTGAACTTGCAAATCTGTCGACGAATATCTGGTATATCATCTTCCACCTCACAATTTGCTTATATCGTTGAATCCTTCTCCAAAGGCTTTGTCTATGTCTTCAACTATGACAAAGGCTTTTGGATCTATCCGTTTTATAGTGCTCAAGAGTTCTGCTATTTCTCTTCTTTTGATGACGACCATTATCATTTTGTACGCTTCGTTTGTGTATGCCCCTACTGTTGGAACGTAAGTCACACCATGGCTCATTTTTTTAACGATGTAATCAGATATTTCCTCATTTTTGGCCGAAATTATGAAAAGTTGTTTGTTCATTTCCATACCGCGCATGAGAAAATCTATTGAAAGTCCATTCAAGACTATGGCAAGAATGGCGTACATTCCTATGTTTATGCCATATTGAAAACCTGAAAGCACGCCTATCGCTATATCTGCAATCAAAACTCCCTGTCCAAGCGGAATGGCAAAAAATCTGTTGAAAAGTTTTGCGACTATATCCGTTCCTCCCGTGCTTCCGTTTTGCGAGAAGGCTATCGCCATGCCAAAAGCCGTTATTATCGATCCGAAGATCGTCGCGAGCATCAAATCTCCGCCGTTGTAAACCGGTATTGGAAATATGTTGTTGAAAAGATCGACGAAAAATGAAAGCAAAAATGTCGAATATATCGTTTTGAAACTGAAATCTATGCCAAGAATCAAAATGGCCATGAGTATCAAAAATCCATTTATTATGTACATCCATACACCGATTTGGATCAAAGGCACAAGACCATGAAGGATTATCGCAAGACCGCTTGCTCCTCCCGCCGCTATGTTGTAAGGTACGAGAAAGGCTACCACACCAACTGCTGTTATAAGGTCTCCTACCGTTATAAGTGAATATTCTTTTGTGACATTCCAAAATTTCGATCTTTCCAAACTTATCACCTAATGGAATTTTAACACAGGATCGTCTTGCAACAAAAACGGCACGTGGTACGTAGCCGGTAGGGTGTGAAAAAGGGAAGACGCCAAGCGATTCTAAATCGTTTTCATCTTTGCCATGTATTGAAATAAAATGATTTTAGTGGTATTATATTATTTGCCTGTCAAGGCAAATTTACCTTAAATTCATATTTTGAAGGGAGGAATTCAGATGAAACGTTTGGTAGTGCTTACAGTCGTCATTCTTGCACTTTTGACGATGGGTGTTTTTGCCGCTACTCCGGGACAGTTACTTATTTGGGCAGATTCTACGAGGGCCCCGATTTTGACACAACTCGGTAACGAATTTCAGGCTGTTTACGGTATACCTGTCAAAGTTGTAGAAATGAACTTCGGTGATATCGAAAATAAATTCATAACAGCCGCTGCTGCAAATGAAGGGCCGGATATAATAGTTGGTGCAAACGATTGGGTTGGTCAATTGGCAGCGGATGGACTTTTAACTCCTGTCACTTTCCTTTCATCCGATCAACTAAACCAATTTGCGCCTTCATCTCTTCAGGCTTTCTCTTACGGTGGTAAACTTTACGGACTGCCTTACGGAATAGACGTACTTGGTTTGTTCTACAACAAAGATTACGTCACAAATCCACCAACGACTCCAGATCAACTTTTCACGATGGCACAGCAAATGACATCTGGCGGATTTTACGGACTTGCGTATGGAGTGTATGGTAACCCGTATTTTTCCGCTCCATTTGTTCAAGGATTTGGCGGTTACGTGTTCGGGACAAATCCGGACGGTTCTCTCAATCCAAATGATATAGGACTTGCCAATTCCGGAGCAGTTGCCGGACTCAATTACATAGTGAAGTTGTTTACTTCCGGAATTATACCGCAGGGTGAGGATAACAACACTGCAGATAATCTCTTCACATCCGGTAAGGCTGCCATGTTGATAGATGGTGAGTGGGAAGTACCTGCTATTCAACAGGCCGGTATCAATTTCGGAGTTGCACCTATTCCTGGTGGAAAACCATTTGTCGGAGTTCAGGGTTTCATGATAAGTTCAAAATCTCCTAACCAGATTCAGGCAATGGAATTCATGTCGGATTACATAAACACACCGGATACGATGTACAAAATCTGGCAGGCAGATCCAAGAATTCCGGCGCGCTACGATGTTGCCGCCAAAGCCGAGGCAGTTGCACCATGGCTTAAGGGCTTTGTCGATGCTTTAAGCAACACAACTCCTATGCCAAACATTCCGCAAATGGCTTCTGTATGGAATGCATGGACCAACGCTATAAACCTTGCAGTTAGCGGTAAGGAATCTTCGCAGGCTGCTTTGACGACGGCAGTTCAGCAGATACAGCAAGCGATATCTAAATAAAATTTCGTAAGGCGGGAATTATCCCGCCTTACATTTATAACGGAGGGATTAATTTGTTAAAAAAGACGATTCTTTGGGTATCTGTTGCGGTTATAGATGCAATACTTGCCTGGGCGATAACGCTTTTGATGGCAAATGGTTCTTACGCGCTTGGTGTTATAGTCGTTTTGTTGCTTATCTTTATAGATTACGCACTTATAAATCCAAAAGGATATCCTTTTAAATACATGGTCCCTGCGATCATAATATTGATGATCCTTACCGTTTACCCGATATATTTCACCGTTCAACTTGCATTTCAGAATTATGAAACGGGATACATGTGGACGCGAGATCAGGCTGTCAACATAATGCTTGATACAATAGTTATAAGTCCCAATCCAAAATTTTTCAATTATTCCGTTTACACGCTTTACCAAGATTACAAACCAACGGATGATTTCGTGATGCTTTTGAAAGATTCCGATGGAAATTTGTACATAGCAAATTCCCCGATTAAAACCGGAAATGCCAAATACGTAAGCAATTTTGAGATGATAACAAATGGATCGGTTTCTATAAATGGTGTCAGTTATTCACTTGTGAGGTCTTTAAAAGATCCTTCACAGATAATAGCGATTTCGGTTGACGGTCAAAATTACAATTACTTTTACAGTCCTTCGGATCAAACAACCTTTCCGAATTTGAAATTTTTCAACGTTAATTATGGACCGGAATTGAGCAACACCGAATTCATAAACTCTCAGTTTGGCACGCTCTTTTTTACGACCACCTATGGTTTCAACAAATTGGTTACGGCCAAATATGAATACATACTCTCGACCATGCCTGTCGTGGAAAATGGACGTAACGTCGAGAAAACAGTACTTGTCAACACGATGACGAATCAGCCTGTGGTTGAACACGATTACGCATTTTGGAATGTAAATCCAACCACAGGCAAACAGACCATGATAATCGGTTATTACGGTAACGTTGGCTTTTCGAATTTTGGATCGCTTTTGACAAACAAGCAGATAACTTCTCCGTTTTTAACGGTCTTTATATGGACATTTGAATGGGCTGCGCTGAGTGTCTTCTTTACTTTTGCAGTTGGGTTGATCCTTGCCGTGGTTTTGAACAACAGGCAGATGAGACTGAGAACGATTTACAGAACTTTACTCATAATTCCATGGGCAATACCCGCATTTATCTCCATAATAATATTCCGGGTAGGCTTCTTTAACGTGAGTTTTGGAATAATAAACAGGATATTTTTGGGAGAATGGTTACACTTAGCACCGATAAATTGGTTTGGAGATGCTTTCTGGGCAAAAGTCGCGCTGTTTTTGGTCAACACGTGGCTTGGCTTTCCTTACATGATGGTTATCTCTTTGGGAGCGTTGCAATCAATTCCGGATGATCTTTATGAAGCCGCTTCCATAGACGGATCTTCTAAATGGCATTCTTTCTGGACGATAACTTTTCCATTACTTATGACGCCGCTTGCACCTTTGCTTATAGCATCATTTGCATTTAACTTCAACAATTTCAACGTCATCTATCTTTTAACGGGAGGCAATCCTCCTATTCCCAACTCAATAACTCCGGCCGGACAAACGGATATACTTTTAAGTTACACCTACAACCTCGCATTCGGCGGAGCGGCGGGACGTAATTACAGTCTTGCGGCTGCGATATCCATACTTATTTTTGTTATAATAGCAGTCATCAGTGCCATAAACTTCAAATTGTCGGGTTCTTTTGAAGAGGTGAACAAATGATGTTTAAAGTTCATCCTGTAAGGCACATAATAATCATAGCCGTCATAGCGGTGGTCTTATTTCCGATTCTATGGATTTTCATGACATCTATAAGAAGGGACAATTCTTCCATAAGTCCAAATTTGTTCTCAGGGCAAACGACATGGCAAAATTACGTCGATCTGATTCTCGAAAAGAAAAACGTTCCGGCCCTTTACAACGAAATATCGAACATTTACAGTCTCGGAACTCCTTACAACAAAATGAGCAAAGGAGAAATTTTAAACACGCTAAACGGCGATTTTAACACATTTGACGGGTATTTCAAAGACACCTCCAAGATGAACGATTCTATAACGTCTAACGCTTCTTGGATATCGGTCAATTTCATTCCGAAAGCGAAGTCTGAGGCAATTGAAAATGTCAAATCAAATGCCGGGATGGATATGACGTATCTCTCGACAATTTCAGCATATCTTTCAAATAAATTCAGCACACTCGATCAAAATTACAAATTGGCAGGCCTTTACGATACTCTAAATACCGTCAAAGCCTCTCAGACGCAACAGGCGATAGAAATAGCAGGTCAGTATTTCCCGGACATTCTGACGGCACGGGCAACATACGTCAACGCCATGGCTTCGGTTGTGTCCGTACTTTCTAACGTACCCGGAGAAGTTTCGCAGATTCTTCTGGAAAATAACGCAGATAACAAAACGGCCAAAGATCTCGTCGGGGCTTATCAGGAAACCATCGATTCCCTTAAAAACGGTACTTTTAACTATGGCCAGTGGTTTGCTCCGGTTTATCTCAGGCGCATAAACATGGATACGATAAATCTTTCTAACACCCTTGGATCAACGGCAAGCGGGCAACTTCAAAACATAAAAACTTCTGTTTTTTCTGCGATTCAAAAGGTTAATTCCGCCCAGACAGTTTACGATAAAAGTGTTTCCGATGCGATTTCACAGGTTCAAAATGTAAGAAGCGATCTTGTGGGTACGCTTCAATCTTCTATAACAAATCTCAACAACACTTATTCAACGCTTCAAACCCAATTGAGTACGATGATGGCAAGTTCCACCGCTTTACTCAGTTCTATGTCTTACGATGCATCTCAGGTTTCTATCTTTTCAAATAACATAGTGCCAACGGCCATGGCAATTGATGACATGATTTCCGTCATGAAAGATGCGTTGAAGGGGAAAACCGCACCTTCGACGCAAAACGGAGTTTTCTACGATGTTTCATCTTACATATCTCAGGTCAAAAATTGGGTTGGCATCTCTTCGAAATATAAGATTTTCGATTCTATAACGGCGCAGGTTCAAAGAATTCTTGATGATCTTGAGTACATTCAAAACAATCAGTCTTTGATATTCGCGAATATGAATTCAAATGCAATTTCGAATGTCAAATCTTCTCTTCCGATAGCGCTTTTGAAATTGCAATCGGGTCTTTCGATGTCTTTGTCCGTTCTTCAAAATTACGATGATTCGGCCCAAAAATATGATAAGATAGCCTCCGAAGTGCCTCAAATAAACAAAACAATTTCAGAAATTTCATCTGAGATACCGCCCATGCAGCAAAAAATAAATGACATAAACTCTAAAATATCCTTATCTTCTTTGTACTTTAAAACTATCTTGATGGTGCCTGTCATAAAGGCCGACGAAGCAAAAATAGGTACTTTTGAAAGTGCCGCAACTTTTTTAAGCGATCTCAACGCATATTACGGTACGCTTGTGAATTCTTCAATTTACAAAGATATCCAGCCTATTCCTCCTTCGTTGAGGTACGATCAGTTTTTTAACACGCAAAAATTGATGGACACGATTAACCTTACTTTGCAAACGACGTCACAATTCAACACTTTCAACGCTCAATACGGTAATTACATATCGAACCTCAAAGAAAGAAGCAACGCTTACATAGACATAAACTTGCTTGGCTTCCCGTTCAGCGTAAACGAAATAAACGCCATGAACAATCTCTACCAGAATCAATACGTTTCAGTCATAGCGCCGGCACTCGGAATAATTTCAAGGAGGACGAACGAACTCGCGGCGTTGCCTTATTTCAAAGACATAAGCGGGAGGTTGAATTCCATAAACAACACATCTTATTATTTGACTCAAGACTGGCAGGTAAAATATTTGCCACCTTTCCTTTTATGGCTATTGAACAGCATAATCGTTGCCGGAAGTGCTGCCGTGATAACAGTCTTGCTTTCTGCTTTGATGGCCTATCCATTCTCACGTCTCAGATTTCCCGGCAGAAAATACGGTTTGATAAGCATATTGCTCATACAGATGTTTCCAACTATGATGGCAATGGTCGCTCTGTACCTTTTGCTGAATTACATAGGCCAATTTTTACCGTTCCTTGGCCTTAACTCTCTTGGCGGTCTTGCCTTCCTTTACATAGGTGGCGGAATTGCATTCAATTCATGGCTTATAAAAGGGTTTTTCGATACAATTCCGACCGAACTTGAAGAGGCCGCGATGGTCGATGGGGCAACGAGATTCCAAACATTCTGGAGGATAATACTTCCGCTCTCGGCTCCGGTGCTTGCGGTTACGGTTATCCTGAGTTTTATAGGAAACTACGGCGATTACATACTTGCATCCATAATCATGTCCGGTATAAATCATTACACTTTTGCGGTTGGACTCCAATCCTTTGCAACAAGCCAGTATTCAACTAACTGGGGTCTTATGACAACGGCGGCGTTGATCGGAATGATTCCTATATTGGCACTCTTTTTGAGTTTGCAAAGATTTATAGTCGGAGGTTTAACGCAGGGATCGGTGAAGGGATGAGAGTAGATTACGAAAAATCCCTTTTGGGTTTGATAAATTCGATCGTCTCGAAATTCGGTGTCGTGCCATTACACAAACCTCTGCCGAAAGAATATCTTGGGCCGAAATTTGAAAGTGCAAAGCGGGTTGTCATGATTTTGATCGATGCGTTGGGATACGATGCCGCTTTGAATCTTTTTCAAAATTCAAACTTTAAACACATCGATAAACCCAAAAAAATATCGTCTGTTTTTCCTTCGACGACGGTTAACGTGCTTACAACGCTCGCAACGGCTGCATCGCCCATTGAACATGGCATGTTAGGATACATACTTTACCTTAAAGAATTTGGTACCCTTGCAAACATGATAGATTTTTCACCGATAGGAATGCCACGTGACACTTTGATATCGAGAGGCGCAAATCCTTCAACTTTTCTCGATGTTAAAACCATATACGAGCCTTTAAGAAATTACGGTGCAAATCCACTTATAATAATACCTTCCTCTTTCAAAGAAAGCGGCCTTTCCAAGATTCACGATCACGGATCTGCCGTTCAGGGTTATTTTGACATAATCGATATGATGGTTAAACTCAGAAATAGCCTTGAATCTGAAAAGTTTTCTTACATTTACGCTTACTGGCCTATGGTTGATGCCATGGGACACATTTATGGGCCATCTTCCGAGGAGTACATTGAAGAATCCAGACTTGTGCTCAAAACTTTTGAAGATATCGTTTACGAAAGGCTTTCGGATAAAGTAAAAGACGATACCGTTTTTATCATAACGGCCGATCATGGTCAGATTCACACACCATGGCAGCATGAATATCACATAAAACCGGAAGATAAATTTGTCTCGACTTTACAAATTTTACCTACGGGAGAGCCGAGGATCATGTATCTCTACACAAAAGATCCGCAAAAGACCATCGATGAAGGTGAACGAACCTTCGGATCGAACGTTGAATTTCATTCTTCAATGGAATTTCTCGATGAAGGATTATTTGGCCCGGGTATTCCTAATCCTAAATCGATAATGCGCATAGGCGATCTCATAGCCGTTCCAAGGAATGATTATTCATTTGTGGTAAAATATACCGGAAATGAACATCAGATGAAAGGAAAACACGGAGGGCTATCGGAAGCGGAAATGGATATTCCCCTTTTTGTGATTTAAATGAATAAGATGGAAGAGTATCATGAACAGGATATTAAAAATTCGGTTAATTACATCTGGATAATCCTTTCGATCTTTTTACCGTTTGTCATTTATTACGTGATGTACAAAATATCAAGATCGGTGGATGACCATATAAAACACAAAAAAGCACTTTACAAATCATACGCCGAAAACATTCCTGCCGATCTGAAAAAAGATTTGGACGATTTTCCCACTACCACGATAGGTTATTACTGGCTCTTTTTGCTTTCGGGATTTTTTGAATTTTTGATGGGTTCGATATACACGATAAATCTCAAAAACCTTTACATACCGATGCCGATCGTTTTAGCGGTTTTGATCAATTTTTTCTTTTTAGTCATCCTTGTTGACGTGATATCGAAAAGATTTTACGTTCATCAGTTGATAGAAGATGACGTAAATCATCATATAAACAGCGCATCATCAAGCACCGCTTCATTTAAAAAGAGAAATGGCATTGTCTTTTTAATACTTTCAATTCTGACCTTGACTATATACATCTACGTCTACCTTGCCGTTATAACAAAAGAATATCTTTCGCATCTCGATCTCGATTACACCGTCATGGAGCATTTGAAATGATAAAAGGGATAGGGATTGATATTCTCGAAATTTCGAGAGTTGATGAAAAATTGGCAAAAAGAATATTTTCGGAAGCAGAGATGAAATTGTGGCAAAAGCGTCAAGCCAAAGAGTTTTTGGCCGGCAGATTTGCACTTAAAGAGGCTTTTTTTAAGGCTTTGGGCACGGGCATAAGGGACGTTGAACTGTCCGATCTTTCTTTTGTTCCGGATGATCTGGGAGCACCGCATCTTTTTGAAAATGCGGTTGTTGATGCTTTAAAAGAAAAATACGGTTTTGATTTTGTTCACGTATCTCTTTCTCATGACAACGGCATGGCAGTTGCGGTTGTCGTGATTGAGAGCAGAAAAAACTATACTTAAATAACTTTAAAAGTCGAATGTTCATTTAATTTAAGCGATGGGCAGGATGCCTCCGAAATGGCCTCCGCAGCCTGCGAGGACCAGACATCGAGTGGGGTACCTGCCATCGTTGCGATTCGGAATTTAAAACTGGTTTAGTATATTGAATTTTTGGAGGATAAAAAATGATATCTTTCATTTCGGATTGGGGATATAAATCGTATTACGTGGGAGTTGCCAAAAGTGTCATATACTCAATTTCTCCAGATTCCAAAGTTATAGACATCTCACATGACATAGAACCATTCGACGTGGAGGAAGCATCTCACGTGATCGAAAGAGTTTTCGACGATCTTCCGAAGGGATCTGTTTTGCTTTGCGTTGTCGATCCGACGGTTGGATCTGACAGAAGGGCTGTTGTTGTCAGCATAGATGAAAAATATTGTGTCGTACCCGATAACGGTGTGCTCACAAGGCTAATCGAATTGAAAGACGTAAAATCGGCTTACATGATAGAAAACCCAAAATATATGTACAAATATCCGCCGTCATCCACCTTTCATGGAAGGGATATTTTTGCGCCGGCAGCCGCCTACATAGACAGCGGAATAGCACCTTATGAGTTTGGCAGGGCTGTTGAAAATCTTAAAACCATAAAAATTGAAGGTGTTTTTGTCAACACAGGTAAGGTGGAAAGTGTCGTGGCGTACATCGACGGTTTTGGAAATATAGAAACGACGATAAGTCTGAAAGATCTTCAAACGGCCGGTATATCCGGAAACTACATGCTTGTAAATGGGAAAAGGGCAATTCTGACAAATAATTATTCTGAAGGAAAACATGAATTAATTCTCGCCCACGTCGACAGTTCAAATTACATCGAAATATCTTCAAGTGCCGGCAAGGCATCGGAAATTCTGAAATTAAAAAAGAGAGACAAAATAGTGCTGCAAAATTTGGACTGAAACTGAAAGGGCACATCAACTATTGCCTTTTTGAATATCTTATGGTATACTTTTTCCGTAATGCGGGGCGTAGCGCAGAGGTAGCGCACCTGTCTTGGGCACAGGGGGTCGCTGGTTCAAATCCAGTCGCCCCGACCATACATAAACGAAATCCAGCGTTCATCTGAACAAGATGACTTAAGGCTGGATTTTAATTTTACAAGGGAGGTAGGAACATGAAAAAAAGTTTCGTGATTTTCACGATTTTGCTTTTGATCGTGTCAGTCATGGCAATGTCGGCGCATCTTGTCATCCTCGAGATCAACGACACACATGGACATGCATGGCCTTACGGCAATTACGGGGGATTTGCGGCTATGGCAACGATTGTAAATCAAATCAGAACTGAAGCGCAGTCAAACGGATGGGATTTTCTTTTCCTTGATGCTGGCGATGTTAACACGGGTATCCCCGAATCAGATATGCTTTACGCAAGGCCTGACATTCTTGCGCTTGATATGATGGGACTTAACGCAATGACAATAGGCAACCACGAATTTGATCATCCGTGGTCGGTACTTTCAAGGCAAATGGCGTGGGCCGATTTTCCATTCCTTTCTGCCAACATAGTCTACAAAGGCACAGACAAGACTCTCGGTGATCCTTACTTAATCGAAAATTTTCCGGATTTAAAAGTTGCAATTCTCGGTTTAACGACAAAAACAACTGAGTACATAAGCAATCCTGAATATGTCAAAGGTTACGATTTTCTATCTCCCGATACGGTTGCCCAGCAGTACGTTCCAGAACTTCAGAAAATGGTTGGGCCTGATGGCATAGTCATAGCGTTGACACACCTTGGCATTTTTGGATACAGTGAAGAAAGTGTTGCCGGCAGCCCATCTGTTGTTTCGAAAATCGAAAAACTCGATCCTCCCAACAGTCCTTACGGTGGAAGTGTATCTCTTGCCCAAAGTGTTTCAGGGCTGGCGGCTATACTCGACGGTCACAGCCATACGACCGTTACCTCTCCTCTTGACGTCAATGGCACTTTGATAATTCAGGCTGGGTCTTATTCAAAATACATAGCGCGGCTTGATTTGATCGTGGAAAACGGAAGGGTAACAAATTACACCTATAAGTTGATAACGGTTTCTAAAGATATAAAACCGGATGAAGCCGTAAACGATCTTTTGACGGCCTACCAACTTGTCGGATCGAAAAAGTTGAACGAACCAATAGGATTTTCAAAGGTTGATTTTGCCAATGCAAATGACAGTCCAAGAAAATCAGATACTCTTATAGGCCATTTGATAACGGATGCCGTTGCATGGAAATTCCAGAGTATGGGAGTTCAGGCAGTTTTCATGAATGGTGGAGGAATTCGTGCCCCTATTCCGGCAGGTACGATAACCTACAAAACGGTTTTAACCGTGCTCCCGTTTGGAAACACAGTTGTGATATTGAAGATAAAGGGATCCGATCTTTTGAAGGCAATTCAATGGGGAGCGGTAGCGCACCCTGAAGATACCGGTGCAAGGTTGAACGAATGGGGTCTGACCTACACTGTAACTCCTGATGGCGTTAAAGATATACTTTTGCAGGGTAAGCAAATAGATCCGGATGAAATATACACAATAGCGACAAACGATTACATGGCAAACGGTGGAGACAATTACTCGATGCTTAAAAATGCTCAATCTTACAATACAGGCTATGTGCTTGCGGATGTGGTCAAAGAATACATACAAAGCATAAGCCCGATAGACGCTTATCCGTTTACCCCAAGATGGACAGAAGTAAAGCAGTGAGCAGTTAAAAAGTAAGTGATGGCCTGGGTCGTCTCTAAGGAGACGACCTTTGTTAACTAATTCTTAATAGATAGAAATTGTTAACGAATTATTTTACCTGTATAATCATTCCGTATTTGTGAAAAAGAAAGGAAGAAAGCATGAGTAAATTTTCAGATTTAAATCTGTCGGGAAAGACATTAAAAACGTTGGAGAAAATGGGATTTGACGAGGCAACCCCTATACAATCGATGACGATTCCTGCAATTCTCGATAGAAAAGATGTAATAGGGCAGGCACAGACGGGGACGGGGAAAACTTTCGCTTACGCTTTGCCAGCGATTGAAAATCTTAAAGGAGAGAATCTTCAGATTCTTGTCCTATGTCCAACACGGGAACTTGCAATTCAGGTTGCTGATGAGTTCAGAAAGATCGCAGATCCAGAAAAAGTTGTGGCCGTTTACGGTGGTCAGGAAATAGTTTATCAGATAAAGGCTTTAAGAAAAGGACCGCAGATAGTCGTCGGCACACCTGGGAGAATACTTGATCATATCGGAAGAAAAACGCTTAAACTGGCCAACGTTAAAATGGTCGTGATCGACGAAGCCGATGATATGCTTGACATGGGGTTCATAGAAGATATAGAGGCAATTTTGAATGAGACTTCTTCTGAAAGACAGACGGTTTTGTTTTCGGCAACGATGCCAAAACCTATAATAGATCTGACAAAGAAATTTCAGAAATCTCCGGAATTCATAAAAGCACCCTCAAAGGAATTAACGGTTGAAAATATCGAACAACATTACTTTTTGGTAAAAGAAAGCGATAAAAGCGAATTGCTTTTTAGGCTTTTCGACATTTACGATCCGCAAAGCGCCATGATATTTTGCAATACGAAAAAAGGCGTGGATGATCTTGTCACCGTTCTCAAGGAAAATCATTATTCCGTTGACGCGATCCATGGTGACATAAGGCAAAGCCAGCGAGATAAAGTTATGAACACTTTTAAGTCGAGAAACACGAAAATACTCGTTGCAACCGATGTCGCAGCAAGAGGACTTGACATTAAGAATGTTGAAATGGTCATAAATTACGATCTTCCAAATTACAACGAATATTACATTCACAGAATAGGACGTACCGGCAGAATGGGAAAATCAGGTCTTTCCTTTACATTTGTGACCGGCAGAGAAGTTTACAAATTACATGAGATAGAAAGATATGCCAAAACAAAGATAGAAAAACTTGAGATACCTTCTATCGAAGAGATTGAAGACAAAAGTCAATCGGTTCTCGTTAACCGTGTCAAAGTTGAACTTATGGACGAAAACTACAAAATGTATCTTAAGAAAGCCAAAGCATTGCTTGAAGAATTTCC
This sequence comes from Athalassotoga sp., assembly GCF_049965695.1. Taxonomy (NCBI): domain Bacteria; kingdom Thermotogati; phylum Thermotogota; class Thermotogae; order Mesoaciditogales; family Mesoaciditogaceae; genus Athalassotoga; species Athalassotoga sp. Next base: position 40,103 of record NZ_JBMFWB010000010.1, read on the forward strand.
GGACATCGATGTTATCGCGGCACTTTTGAAGATAAGTGAAAAGAATTTCAGAAAAAGAGAGTTCAGGGCGATAGAAAAAATTCGTGAATTTTCAAACGATTCGCGCAAAAGCAGTTCAAGAAAATACTCAAAATTCAGCAAAGGCGAAAACAAACCGTATAGAAAAACAGCACGCACGCGCAGCAAATGAAATACGGCGAATGGGGCATCTGCCATCGCTGCGATTCGGAATTTGAAACTGACTTGGTATACAATTCGCCATTAAAAAAGTGCTTGACTGAGTATATGTTTATGTTGTAGAATACTTAAGCATTAACAAATTTTGAATTTGAAGGAGGCAAAGAGTCATCAAATGCCTACTATTAATCAGTTGATTAGAAAAGGAAGAGAAAGATTAAAAACCAAAAGTAAGTCTCCGGCGCTTGGCGGTAACCCTCAAAAAAGAGGGGTTTGCATTCGTGTCTCTACCATGACGCCAAAAAAACCTAACTCTGCTTTAAGAAAAATAGCAAGGGTAAGGTTAACGAATGGTGCTGAAGTTACCTCTTACATTCCCGGTGAAGGACACAACCTTCAGGAACACTCAGTTGTGCTTGTCAGGGGCGGAAGAGTCAAGGATCTGCCTGGAATAAGATACAAGATAATAAGAGGTACGTTGGATGCCCAGGGTGTTGAAAACAGGAAAAAGGCAAGAAGCCGTTACGGTGTTAAACGCCCAAAAAAGCAAACTGCATGATCTTTGGAGGTATTAAGAATGAGAAGGAGAAGGGCTGAAGTAAGAAAAGTTTCACCTGATCCCGTTTATCATGATGAATTGGTCACAAGATTCATAAACAAGATAATGTGGGATGGGAAAAGAAGCGTTGCCCAAAAAGATTTTTACACCGCTCTTGATATAATAAAAGAAAAGAGTGGCAAAGAACCACTTGAGGTTTTAAAAAAAGCCTTTGAAAACGTTGCGCCAGTTCTTGAAGTCAGGCCAAGAAGAGTCGGAGGAGCAACTTATCAGGTGCCAATAGAAGTTCAGGATCCCAGAAAAACTTCTTTGGGTGTAAGATGGATTGTTGATGCCGCAAGAGCCAGGAAAGGAAGGCCCATAAGTGAGAAATTAGCCGAGGAAATTCTCAACGCTTATTCTAACACAGGGACAGCCGTTAAAAAGCGCGAGGATGTGCAAAAGATGGCCGAAGCGAACAGGGCCTTTGCCCATTATAGATGGTGATGAACGTAAAAATGCCTGAAAAAGTACTTCAACTTGAAAAATTAAGAAATATAGGGATAATGGCGCATATAGATGCCGGCAAAACAACGACTACCGAAAGAATTCTTTTTTATTCTGGTAAAAAACACGCAATGGGAAATGTTGACGATGGCAATACCACCACGGACTGGATGGTTCAGGAAAGAGAACGTGGTATAACCATAACCTCTGCTTCTATATCTTTTGACTGGAAAGGTCATCGTTTTAATCTCATCGATACGCCCGGACACGTGGACTTCACAATTGAGGTAGAACGTTCACTCAGAGTACTTGACGGGGCAATAGCGGTTTTTGACGCTTCTGCCGGAGTTGAACCACAATCCGAAACTGTATGGCGTCAGGCGTCGAAATACAAAGTGCCGAGAATTGCCTTTATGAACAAGATGGATAAAATGGGAGCCGATTTTGATATGTCTGTCAAATCGATGATAGACAAATTAGGAGCCAAACCGCTTGTTATTCAATATCCGATAGGATCGGAAAGTGCATTTGAAGGTGTCGTTGACATAATAAACATGAAAGCCATAAGATGGACCGATGAACTTGGTACGCAGATGGAATACTCCGAAGTGCCGGCACATCTCGTTGAAAGAGTTGAAGAGTTGAGAGACGAAATGATGAACCACCTTGCCGACCTTGATGATGAGATACTTCAGATGTATCTCGATGGTGAGACTGTACCTGTTGAAAAGATAAAATCCGTCATAAGAAAAGGAACCATAGAATCAAAGTTTTTCCCTGTGCTTTGTGGTTCTTCTTTCAGAAATAAGGGAGTGCAACCTCTCATCGATGCCGCGGTTGATTATTTACCGTCGCCTTTGGATCTTCCTCCCGTTTCCGGAAAGAATCCCGACGATGAAGAGATCATCAGATCGCCATCGGTGGATGAACCATTTTCGGCTTTGGCTTTCAAAATACTTTCGGATCCATACGTTGGAAAATTAACTTATTTGAGAATATATTCCGGAGTGCTTGAAAAAGGAAGTTATGTTTACAATTCTACCAAAAGAACGAAAGAAAGAATATCTCGTTTGCTTTTGATGTTTGCCGATAAAAGAGAAGACATAGATTACGCGGGCCCCGGTGATATAGTTGCCTGCATAGGTTTGAAGAATACGACAACGGGAAATACGCTTTGCGATGAAGATGATCCCATAATACTCGAATCTCTTGAAGTGCCTGATCCCGTCATATCGATAGCGGTCGAGCCTCAGAGCAAAGACGATGAGCAAAGGTTGAAAGATGCGCTTGGAAGGTTGATGGACGAAGATCCTACTTTTAGAGTTTCGGTCGATTTGGAAAGTGGAGAGACGATTCTTGCCGGTATGGGTGAATTGCATCTTGAAATAATCATAGACAGGCTTTTACGCGAATTCAACGTTAAAACTCAGGTTGGCAAGCCTCAGGTTGCTTACAGAGAAACTATTTCCGTGCCCGTCGATGCTGAAGGCAAGTACATAAGGCAAAGTGGTGGAAGAGGACAATACGGACATGTAAGGGTCAAGTTTGAGCCGTTGGGAAGAGGAAAAGGATTTGAATTTGAAAATAAAATAATCGGAGGAACGATTCCGAAAGAATACATCCCTGCAATAGAAGCGGGAATAAAAGAAGCCCTTTCTTCGGGTAGTCTTGGCGGATATCCAGTTGTCGATGTCAAAGCAACGCTTTACGATGGCTCTTACCATGAAGTTGACTCTTCGGAAATAGCCTTTAAGATAGCCGGTTCTCTTGCCACGAAAGAGGCTTTGACTAAAGGTAAGCCGAAGATGATGGAACCGATCATGGAACTTGAGATAACCACACCAACCGAATACATGGGCGATGTTGTTGCGGATCTGAATTCGAAAAGAGCGCAGATAACGGGTTTTGATAATCGCGGTAATGCAAGGATAATAAAAGCGCTTGTCCCGTTAGGAGAACTTTTTGGTTATGCAACGGTCTTGAGGTCTTTGAGTCAGGGAAGGGCAGTTTACACGATGAAATTTTCGCACTATTCTGAAGTTCCTCAAAATTTTGTCGATAAAATCATAAAAGTTAAATAATTTTTCAAGGAGGTAGAATCAAATGGCAAAGGAGAAATTTGTAAGAAACAAACCACATCTTAACATCGGGACGATAGGACATATAGATCACGGTAAGACCACACTTACGGCTGCGATAACCAAAGTTCTTTCTATGAAGGGAGAATCGGAATTCGTTCCATTTGATCAAATCGATAAGGCCCCAGAAGAAAAGGCAAGAGGTATAACGATAAACGTTTCCCACGTTGAATACGAAACGGATAAAAGGCACTACGCACACATAGATTGCCCGGGACACGCCGACTACATAAAGAACATGATAACCGGAGCAGCCCAGATGGATGGTGCCATTCTCGTTGTTTCCGCCGTTGATGGACCTATGCCACAAACGAGAGAACATATATTGCTCGCACGTCAGGTTAACGTGCCGGCGATGATCGTGTTTTTGAATAAAATTGATGCCGTTGACGATCCGGAACTTGTCGATCTTGTTGAAATGGAAGTAAGAGAATTGCTCACGAAATATCAATACCCGGGTGATGAAGTGCCGGTCATTCGTGGCAGCGCTTTGAAAGCACTTGATGCGACAAGCCTTGATGATAAATGGGCAAAAGGCATTCTTGATTTGATGAATGCCGCTGATACTTACATACCCGAACCAAAGAGGGAAACCGAAAAGCCATTCTTGATGCCGGTTGAGGATATATTCACGATAACCGGACGCGGAACGGTCGTAACAGGTAGAGTCGAACGCGGTAAGATCCATGTCAACGATGAAGTTGAACTTGTCGGTTTGAGGCCAACCGCCAAAACCGTCGTTACCGGCGTTGAAATGTTCAGAAAATTGCTCGATGAAGGTATGGCCGGTGACAACATAGGTTGTCTTTTAAGAGGCATTAAGAAGGAAGAAGTCGAAAGAGGACAGGTGCTTGCAAAACCAGGCACGATAACTCCTCACACGAAGTTCGAAGCCAACGTCTACGTTTTGAAGAAAGAAGAAGGTGGACGCCACACGGCATTTATTCCAGGATACAGACCTCAGTTCTTTATAAGGACTGCAGATGTTACCGGTACGATAGCCAAACTTCCAGATGGCGTTGAAATGGTCATGCCCGGAGATAACACGGTCATGACGGTTGAACTCATCAAACCGGTTGCGCTCGAGGAAAGTATGAGGTTTGCCATTCGTGAAGGTGGAAAAACCGTTGGAGCCGGTGTTGTTTCTAAGATACTTGAATGATAACGAGAGGGGATGAATTCCCCTCTGGCTTTTGAAGGAGGTTTTTCGAATGGCTAAATCAAGAATAAGAATAAAATTGAAGGCTTACGATTACGAATTGTTAGATCAATCGGCCAGAAAGATCGTTGAAACTGTTAAGAAGACCAGTGCAAGGGTTTCAGGACCGATACCGCTTCCAACTGAAAGAACAGTTTATTGTGTTTTGAGATCTCCTCATACGGATAAAGATTCAAGGGAACATTTCGAGAAGATAGTTCATAAGAGGTTGATCGACATAATAGAAGTTCAACCCCAAACGGTCGAATCTTTGATGAAGATGGATCTTCCGGCTGGCGTTGAAGTTGAGTTGAAACTTTGAAACGGCTGGAGGTGTGTTGATGAAAGCGTTACTTGGTAAAAAAATTGGCATGACGATGATATTCAAAGATGGTCATGCGGTGCCTGTTACGGTACTTAAAGCAGGACCATGTGTTGTTGTCCAGAAGAAAACAGTTGAAAGTGACGGATATAATTCTGTTCAGATAGGATTTGAACCTGTTACCGAGAAGCATGTTACCAAACCAATGCGCGGTCACTTCAAAAAGGCAAATGTTTCTCCTTTAAGACATCTCAAAGAAATAAGAACGGACGATGTTGCGAGTTATCAAATAGGACAAACTTTGGATGTTTCCGTTTTCAATGAAGGAGATTATGTTGATATTTCTGGAAAAACAAAGGGAAAAGGTTTTCAAGGCGCCGTTAAAAGATGGAACTTTGGCGGCCACGACAAAACTCACGGTACAAAATTCCCAAGACATGGATCGACAGGAATGCATACCGAACCCGCTAAAGTGCTCAAAGGCACGCATATGGCGGGTCATATGGGAGATGTCAACAGAACGATATCAAATCTCAAAGTCGTTAGAGTTGACAAAGATAATTCTCTCATTGCGGTTAAAGGTGCCATTCCCGGCGCTCGTGGATCTTTGATTTACATAAGTTCTGCCAAGAACTGGAAGGTGAAATGATCATGGCAGAGTTAAAGGTTATGAACATAGAAGGAAAAGAAGTTGGAAGTATTTCTTTGCTTCCATCGATTTTTGAGGTTGAACCCAACAAAGACTTGCTTTTCAGATACATTCACAAGCAACTTTCCGACAAAAGAAGTGGAAATGCTTCGTCTAAAACGAAGGCAGAGGTTTCCGGAGGCGGAAGGAAGCCATGGGCTCAAAAGCATACGGGACGTGCGAGGGCCGGATCGATAAGATCTCCTCTTTTCAGACACGGAGGAGTCACATTTGGTCCAAGGCCGAGAGATTGGTCCGAAGGTTTAAACAAAAAGATGAAGGTCGGGGCAATTAAATCCGCACTTTCGGCAAAATTAAAAGATGGCAAGATATTGGTTGTCGATAAATTTGAGATGGAAACACCGAAATCCAAAGAATTCGTGAACACTTTGAAGAAAATCGTTCCATCCGACAACGCCGTTGTCGTGCTTGATACCAAAAATGACAGACAGATGAATGTCAAACTTTCTTCTCGCAATTTGAAGATGGCAAAGGTCATAATAGCGGATAACCCGGGTAAAGGCAAAGTCAACGTTGATGGACTCAACGTCTACGATTTGATAAAATTTGACTGGGTTGTACTCACGAAGCATACAGTCGAGAAGATAACGGAGGTGTACGGAAATGCCAGCAAATGAAATGGCACCTCACGATATTTTGGTGAGACCTTTGATAACCGAAAAAGCACTTTCTAACATCAAAAACGGAACTTACACCTTTGAAGTGGACATAAGGGCAAACAAACATATCGTTAGAAATGCGGTTGAAAGACTTTACAACGTTCAGGTTGCGGATGTGAGAATGATAAGCGTCAAAGGGAAACCCAAAAGATACGGCAGATCTGAAGGATATTCGAGGTCTTTCAAAAAGGCCATTGTTCAGTTAAAAGCGGGATTCAAGATCCAGGAATTTGAAGGCTTGATTTGATCTTGAAGGATCGAAAGGAGTAATTTTATGGGACTTAAAAGTTTTAAACCAACCTCTCCTGGAGTTCGACACATGATAAGATCGGATTTTTCGGAAATAACGAAAGACAAACCCGAAAAATCCCTTACCATAGGCAAAAAATCCATAGCCGGCAGGAATTCCGATGGGAGAATAACGGTAAGACATCGTGGCAGCGGGCACAAGGATAGATACAGAATTATCGACTTCAGAAGAGATAAGACCGGAGTGCCTGCGAAAGTGTTTTCGATAGAGTACGATCCGAATCGCAGCGCAAGAATTGCATTGCTTAATTACGTTGATGGTGAAAAAAGATATATAATAGCCCCGCAGGGCTTAAATGTTGGTGACACGGTTGTGTCCGGCCCTGATGCCGATATAAAGCCGGGAAATGCTTTGCCGCTGACGAGAATACCGATAGGTACCTTCGTTCACAACATAGAATTCATACCTGGCGCGGGTGGCAAGATAGCAAGGAGTGCCGGTAATTCGGCGCAGTTGATGGCACGGGAATCCGGATACGCGCTTTTGAAGATGCCATCTGGTGAATTAAGAAGGGTTAGAGAGAATTGCATGGCAACAGTTGGTGTGGTTGGTAACGAACAACACATGAACGAATCGTTTGGTAAGGCCGGAAGAAGCAGATGGTTAGGCATAAGACCTGCCGTAAGAGGAATGACGATGAACGCTGTCGATCACCCGATGGGCGGAGGAGAAGGAAAAACCAAAGGCGGAAATGTTCCTCAAAGTCCATGGGGCACACCTGCAAAGGGTTACAAAACGCGCCGCGGCAAAAAGAGATCTGATAGGTTCATAGTCAGAAGAAGAAATGACAATAAAGGTAATCAATGATGAAAGCCACGGAAGAAGGAGGAAGATAGCGTGAGTCGCTCAACCAAAAAAGGTCCTTTTGTGGATGCTAAGTTAATCAAAAAAATACAGAGTTTAAACGAAATAGGTCAGAAACGTGTTGTGAAAACATGGTCAAGGGCCTCGATGATACTGCCCGATATGATAGGTCATACAATAGCCGTTCATAACGGAAGAAAGCACATACCCGTCTACATAACAGAGGCAATGGTCGGCCACAGGCTTGGAGAATTCTCTCCCACAAGACGTTTTGGAGGTCATACCGAGAAAAAGGCTATAAAGGGAGAGGTCAAGAAATGACAGAGGTGAAATCAATGGCTGAAAACAAGAAAAGAGCCAAAAGATCTGTTTTTCATAGAGAAAGAAAAGCGTCTGCTCCCCAACCAATCGAAGCCGTTGCCCGTGGAATGTATTTGAGAATAAGTCCTTACAAAGTCAGATCTATTCTTAACACCATACGTGGCAAAGATGTCAGCGAGGCTTTGCAAATACTTGAATTTGCAAACAAAAAGAGCGCACGCCTCGTTCAAAAGATACTCAACAGTGCGGTGGCAAATGCGCAAAACAACTTTAAACTCGATGTGGATTCTCTTTACGTTTCTCGATGCATGGCTGATGATGCTCCGAGGTTGAAAAGGCTTAATCCAATGGCACGTGGACGCGCTTCGATGATGTTCAAAAGGCTTTCGCACATCACAGTCGTTGTAAGGGATAAATCTAAAGAAGAAACGCTTAAGACCACTGCAAAGCCAACAGAAAGCCAGGAAATTCAACCTTCCAACGAGAGCGAGGTGCAATGAGAAATGGGTCAGAAGACGCATCCGATTGGTTTCAGACTTGGGGTTTCTCAAGATTGGCAATCAAAATGGTTTAACGAGAAACATTATTCCGAATATCTTTTAGAAGATGAAAAGATAAGAAATGCCGTTAAAAAGGCATATTTTCATGCCGGAATATCCAAAGTCAAAATAGAGAGATCTGGAAATCGTGTAAACGTCATCATAGTTACCGGAAGACCCGGGATATTGATAGGTAAGAAAGGTTCCGAAATAAACAACATAAAAAGTCTTGTCAAATCCGTTGTTTCTCCGGAAAGAGATATCGTCATAAGTATAGAAGAAGTTAGAACGCCCGAGTTAGATGCACAATTGACGGCGGAATTCATAGCCGGCAGAATCGAGAAAAGGGCTTCTTACAAACGTACGATGAAAAGAAGCATTCAATTTGCTTTGAAAAAAGGCGCACTTGGCGTTAAGACCATGGTTGGTGGGAGAATAAACGGTGCGGAAATAGCAAGATCCGAGTGGTACAGGGAAGGCAGAGTTCCTTTGCAGACTTTGCGCGCACATGTTGATTATGGATTTGCGATTGCACACACCAAATATGGCGTTCTTGGTGTTAAGGTATGGATATTCACCAAAGAAAATTCGCCGGTGAAATCAGCCTGATTCGTTGATAAGGAGGTTTGTAAAGATGCTGATCCCTAAAAGGGTTAAGTATAGAAAACAACAACGGGGAAGAATGAGAGGCCTTGCAAAGGGTGGCAGCGAGATGAATTTCGGTGATTGGGGCCTTAAAGCACTCGAACCGGCATGGATAACGAACAAACAAATAGAGGCGTGCCGTGTTTCGATAATGAGGAGTCTCAAAAAATCCGGAATGCTATGGATAAGGATTTTCCCGGATAAACCTATTTCGATCCATCCGGCCGAAAGCAGAATGGGACGCGGTAAGGGAAATCCGGAAAAGTGGGTATGCGTCGTTAAACCCGGCAAGATCATGTTTGAAATCGGTGGTGTGAACAGAGAAGTGGCGGAAGAAGCGTTAAGATTAGCCTCTTCGAAACTACCCATAAAGACGAAATTCGTTGAAAGAACCTCTTTTGGAGGTGAATCGCTATGAAGGCTAAAGATATGAGAGAAATGACCATCGATGAACTAACGGCGCTTGTGAAAGATCAAAAGGAAAAACTTTACAAGTTAAGATTTCAACTTGAACTTTCCCAACTTCAGGATACATCTCAGATATTGCAAACAAAAAGAGACATAGCAAAGATAAAGACGCTTATAAGAGAAAGAGAACTTGGTCTTGAGCCCGTTAATTCTGATGAGAAGGGGAATAAGAAATGAAAAAACATCTTATAGGTGAAGTTGTAAGCAACAAGATGAAAAAGACCATAGTTGTGCTTGTAAAGGAAACCACAAGAGACCCGAGGTTTGGGAAAATCATAACCAAAACCGCCAAGTACAAGGCTCATGATGAAAACAACGAGTCCAACATCGGAGACATCGTTGAGATAGAAGAATCAAGGCCTCTGAGTCGCGAAAAGAACTGGACACTTGTTTCAATCGTGAAAAAGAACATTCTGAAAGTTGAAGAAACTCAGGTAAGCAAGGAAGAGGGTGCTCCTCAATGATCCAGCAGGAAAGTATACTTAACGTGGCAGACAATTCCGGAGCACGCAGCATTCTTGTCATAAGAGTGTTGGGTGGTTCAAACAGGAAAAGGGGAAGTGTCGGTGACGTGGTCATAGGAGCCGTCAAAGAGGCTGCACCGCACACCGATATAAAGAAAAGCGAAATAGTCAAAGCAGTTATAGTGAGAACGAGAAAAGAAATAAGAAGACCGGATGGGTCTTTCATAAGGTTTGATGATAACGCGGCAGTTCTCATAGACAAAGAGAATGAGCCGCGGGGAACAAGGATATTCGGTCCTGTTGCCAGAGAATTAAGAGAAAAAGGTTACATGAAGATCGTATCCCTTGCTCCGGAAGTTTTGTGAGGTGTTGAAATGAAAAAGCACACTTTGAACATAAGAAAAGACGATACCGTTGTGGTTATAAGCGGTGAAGACAAGGGAAAAAGAGGAAAAGTCATAAGAGTGCTTCCCGATGAAGGAAAGGTTATAGTTCAGGGAATTCACATGATAAAAAAGCACCAGAGGCCTACCGCGTCGGTCAGAGAGGGAGGAATCGTTGAAAGGGAATCCCCCATTTACGAATCCAAAATCATGGTTATCTGTCCGAACTGCGATTCTCCCACGCGCGTGTCGCACAAAAGAACTGAAGATGGGATGAATATCAGAGTCTGTAAAAAGTGCGGAGAAAGCATCGATAAAGTATGATGCGAGAGGAGGTATGACATGTCTGTTGCTTTAAAAGAGATATATGAAAAAGAAATCGTGCCTTTTTTCATCAAGGAACTTGGATACAAGAATGAAATGGCAGTTCCGAAAGTAAACAAGGTCATTTTGAATATGGGAGTCGGAGAGGGTTCGAGAAATCAGGCCGTAATAGACAAACATCTTCAAGAACTCACAAACATAGCCGGACAGAAAGCGGTTGTGACGAAGGCAAAGAAAAGCGTCTCCAACTTCAAAATAAGACAGGGTATGCCCGTTGGAATAAAAGTTACACTCAGAGGAGAGAGAATGTACAATTTCCTCTACAAATTTTTCAACATCGCAATGCCAAAAATACGTGATTTCAGGGGAATAAATCCCAATTCTTTTGATGGCAGGGGAAACTTCTCGATGGGTGTATCTGAACAATCTATTTTCCCTGAAATAACGGGAGAAATTTCGAGAGTTCAGGGAATGGACATCATCATAGTCACCACTGCCAAAACGGATAGGGAAGCCAGGTATCTTTTAGAGAAACTGGGAATGCCCTTCAGCAAGAATTATTGAGGAGAGTGATGAAATGGCCCGTAAAGCACTTATAAATAAAACTAACGCAACGGCAAAATACAAAACCCGGCAGTATACGCGCTGCAAGATTTGCGGAAGGCCGCATGCCGTTTCCAGAGAACTGGGAATTTGCAGACTTTGCTTCAGGAAATTAGCGTTAGAGGGAAAACTGCCTGGCATAAGAAAAGCCAGTTGGTAAGGATGTGATAAAATGTACACTGACACAATAGCCGATATGCTTACAAGAATAAGAAACGCGAATATGGTTTACAAAGAAGTTGTTGACGTACCGTCTTCGAACATAAAAAAGGCCATACTCGACATTCTTAAAAGAGAAGGTTTCATAAAAGACTACAAATACATCGAAGATGGAAAACAGGGTGTGTTGAGGATTTTCATGAAATATTCCGGACAGAAAAGAATGAAGATCAGAATCATAAATTCAATAGTCAGGGTTTCTCACTCTGGCAGAAGAATATACGTTTCAAAAGACAAATTGCCCGTCGTCAACAGTGGACTTGGGATAGCGATTCTCTCCACTTCCAATCCTGAAAAACCCGTTGTCACAGATAAAGAAGCGCGCACTCTCGGGATTGGCGGAGAAGTCATCGCTTACGTATGGTAAGCGGAGGTATGATGATATGTCGAGATTGATAAAAAAACCGATAGAAATTCCAAAAGGTGTTGATGTTAAAATAGAACCGAGCATGTTAACGGTCAAAGGACCGCGTGGCCAACTCACAATGAGTTATCTTTTTGTGGATTTTAAACTCGACGGTAACAACCTTTGGGTTTCCCAAAAAGAAAACCTCGATCTTCCGCCGAGAGTCTTAAAGAAAAATAAATCTATAATAGGTACAAGATGGGCTCTTGTGAGAAACATGGTGGAAGGAGTGACCAAAGGATTTCAAAAAGAACTTGAAGTTGAAGGCGTAGGATACAGAGCACAACTTCAAGGAAAATCTTTGTTGCTTAACCTTGGTTACATTCAACCGGTTAAGATAGATCCTCCTGATGGCATAACGATAGAAGTTCCAAAACCTAATCAGATAATAGTCAAAGGCATAGACAAAGGACTTGTCGGTCAGGTCGCGGCTAAAATACGAAAGACACGTGAACCTATGGTTTTTGCCAAAGGTAAGGGTGTCAGATATGCCGGAGAAGTCATAAGACTTAAAGAAGTCAAGAAAGTTTAAGGAGGTAATCTGTCGTGATCCAGCCTTTTGATAAAAAAAGCAAGAGAATTTCAAGACATCTTGCGATAAGAAGAAGAATACACGGTACGCGTGGCGTTCCAAGGCTTTCTGTTTTCATAAGCGATAAACATGCTTACGCCCAGATCATAGACGATGATAGCGCAACAACTCTTGTCAGTGCTTCTACCGCGCAAAAAAGTTTGAAAGAGGCGCTGAAAAACAAGACATGGAATAAAGTTGCGGCACATCTTGTGGGCAAAGAGATAGGAACGCGTGCGATTGAAGCGGGAATAAAAGAAGTTGTTTTTGACAGAGGCGGTTTTCGTTACCATGGTAGAATAAAAGAAATCGCCGATGGCGCTCGGGAGAGCGGATTGAAATTTTAAGGAGGTAAAGAATGCCGCGCGATCTTCAGAAAGAAGACGAAAATAAAGAATTCAAAAGAAGAGACAGAAACATAGAAACCACAGAACCCGAGACGGAATTCGTAGAAGAAGTCGTCGAAGTTAGGCGTGTTGCAAAAGTCGTCAAAGGCGGTAAAAATTTGAGTTTCAGGGCAATTGTCGTCGTTGGAAATAAAAATGGCAAAGTCGGTCTTGGAGTTGCGAGTGGCCGTGAAGTGGTCGATGCCATAAGAAAGGCCTCAAATCTTGCAAAGAGAACGATGGTTGACGTTAACGTCGTCAACGACACCATTCCGCACATGATCGAGGTCAAATTCGATTCCGCAAGGTTGCTTTTGAAACCGGCAGCGCCCGGTACGGGTATAATCGCAAGCAATACGGCAAGACCTGCTTTGGAACTTGCGGGCATAAAAAATGTGCTTTGCAAATCACTCGGCTCTAACACGCCTTTGAGCATTTTGAGGGCCGTTTTCAAGGCTTTTGACGAGATCAAGCCGCCTGAATATTATGCCAAATTGCGTGGAATACCTTTGAGACAACTTTTCCATGGCGAGGAGGTTGCCAAGTCATGAAAGTTAAAATAGAACTCGTGAGAAGTCCGATAGGTTACAGGTACGATCAAGGAGAAACGGCAAGAGCGCTTGGCTTGAGAAAAATGCACGATGTGGTGGTTGTCGAACAGACACCGCAAATTCGCGGGATGATTCGAAAGATATCTCATCTTGTGAGAGTTGAGGAAGCGCAATAAGGGAGGAATTCAGATGAAACTTGAAGATATAACTCCGACACCCGGATCGAGAAGAAAATCCAAATTGCTTGGTAGAGGAAAGGCCACAGGTCATGGTAAAACATCAACGCGTGGCATGAACGGTCAGGGATCGAGAAAAAGTGGAAATGTAAGAACCGGTTTTGAAGGTGGACAGACACCACTGTACAGAAGATTGCCGAAAGGTGGATTCAAAAACATCAACCATAAGGTTTATACTCCCGTCAACGTTGGAGATCTCAACGTTTTTGAAGACAATTCGAACGTTACGGTTGCCAATTTGATTCAAAAGGGTATAGTCAAAAAAGTTCAAGACGGTGTTAAAATTCTCGGTAACGGAGAACTTAAAAAACCTTTAAAGATAACGGCAAATGCTTTCAGTACTTCCGCAAAGGAGAAGATAGAGTCTGCCGGCGGGCAGGTAGAGGTGATATGAGTGTGGGAAGCGATTAGGAACTCCTTCAAGATACCTGAGTTAAGAAGCAGGATAATATTCACTTTTTTGATGCTTGCTGTTTTTAGGTTTGGTGTTTACATACCCGTGCCTGGCATAAGCCTTTCAAGTTGGGCAAACTTTTTCAACGGCGTTTCCGCAGGTGCCGGTGGAGGATTTTTTACCCTGCTCAACGCTTTTGCCGGCGGAGCACTTAGCAACATGTCAATCTTTGCCATGAGTGTGACACCTTACATAAACGCATCTATCATACTTCAACTTTTGATGGCCGTTGTTCCGAGTTTGAAGGAACTCGCCAAAGAAGGAGAACAGGGCAGACAGAAAATAGAAAAGTATACACGAGAACTCACACTTTTACTTGCCGCAGTCGAAGCATTGGCACTTACGATCGTTGTCGTCATGCCACATGCCACCCCTGGACTTAACAAAGTCGCTTTCATAATACTTTCTTCAGTTTCACTTATGGCCGGGAGTATGTTCCTGCAGTGGATAGGCGAGATGATAACGGACAAAGGAATAGGAAACGGAATATCCATAATCATCTTTGCCGGCGTTGTCGCTACGTACCCGTTCTACTTAGGACAGATGATAATCTCCAACCTTTCTGTCACGTCATGGGCTTTGTTCTTCCTCATCTTCGTGGTCACCATCTTCGGTTTGATCTACATAATGCAAGGCGAAAGAAGAATAAACGTTCAATACGCCAAAAAAGTTGTCGGCAGAAAGATGTACGGCGGACAATCGAGTTACATACCGATGAAAGTGAATCAGGGTGGAGTCTTGCCTATAATCTTCGCGGTCGCGATACTCATGATTCCATCCATGATAGCACAGTTCACCCATAACTACACGCTTCAGAGTATCTTTGGATTTAATTCAGTCTTTTACATAGTGATTTACGCATTACTCGTCTTTTTCTTCACATATTTTTACAGTGCCATAACCTTTGACGTGCATGATGTCTCCGACAACATAAAAGAATACGGAGGATTTATCCCGGGCATAAGACCAGGAGTTTCAACAGAACAGTATCTCGCAAAAGTTTTGAGCCGTATCACGTTCTTGGGTGCACTTGCGCTTGTCGTAATAGCACTTTTGCCAAATATTTCCGCGGCGATAGTCGGAAGCAATTCCGGTCAGATAGTCGGCGGTGTGGGTATGATGATAGCCGTCGGAGTTGCGCTTGACGTTGTTCAACAGATGGAAGCCCATCTTATCATGCGCCATTACGAAGGATTCATAAAACGCGGTAAACTCAAAGGGAGGATATGATGAACATCATTTTTGTTGGTCCTCCCGGAGCCGGCAAAGGAACACAGGCGCAGATCGTATCCAAAACCTTTAAAATTCCGCATATATCTACGGGAGACATGTTGCGTGCCGAAATGGATTCCGGCAGTAAACTCGGAAATCAGGTAAAAGACATCGTTACCTCCGGAAAACTTGTCGATGACAATTTGATGAATCAGATTGTCAAAGAAAGGCTTTCGAAGTCAGATGCCGTTTCGGGATTCATATTGGACGGTTTTCCGAGAACTTTAAATCAGGCAAAATCTTTAGATGAGATATTGAAGTCGATGGGAAAGCAAATAGATCGCGTCATATACGTTGATGTCCCTGAAAAGGTTATAGTTGAAAGACTATCGGCAAGACGAATGTGTCCAAAATGTGGTCGCAATTACAACATGATAACAGATCCGCCGAAAGAAGACGAAATGTGCGACGATTGCCATGTTCATCTTATAACACGCGATGACGATAAACCCGAGACCGTCAAGAAACGTTACGAAGTTTATCTTGAACTTACATCGCCCGTTATAGCATATTACAGGCAAAAGAACGTACTTTTCACGATAGACGGAACGATGAAAATGAAAGATATCGAAAAACATCTGATTGAAATGATCAAAGGTCGAAAATAATGGTAAAATTGAAATCGGAAGCAGATATCGATGCCATGAGATATCCAAACAAAATAGTCGGAGAGGTCCTTGAATACGTAAAGGACTATATCAAGGATGGCGTAACAACTTACGACCTTGACAGAATAATAGAAGAATTTTTTGCAAGAAAAGGTGTCATACCGGCCTTTAAAAATTATGAAGGTTATCCTGCCGCTTCATGTATAAGTCCGAATGAAGTCGTTGTGCATGGCATACCATCCAAAAAAGTCATTTTGAAAAACGGAGACATAGTTT
Organism: Athalassotoga sp.; assembly: GCF_049965695.1. Taxonomy (NCBI): domain Bacteria; kingdom Thermotogati; phylum Thermotogota; class Thermotogae; order Mesoaciditogales; family Mesoaciditogaceae; genus Athalassotoga; species Athalassotoga sp. Next base: position 56,191 of record NZ_JBMFWB010000010.1, read on the forward strand.
CGATAGATGTCGGAACTATTCACGATGGATGGTACGGTGACGGCGCAAGGACTTACGCTGTCGGCGAAATAGATGAAAACAAGCGTAAACTCATCGAAGTGACGCGGGGGTCTTTTTTTGCGGGCATATCTCAATTTAAAGTTGGCAACAGGCTCGGCGATATATCGAACGCTGTTCAAACTTTTGTCGAGAAAAACGGTTTTTCCATCGTAAGGGATTACGTGGGCCACGGCATAGGCAGGGCGCTTCATGAAGATCCGCAAGTGCCGAATTTTGGAAAAAGCGGTAGAGGAATACCGCTGATGGAAGGGCTTGTACTTGCGATAGAGCCCATGGTTAACATGGGAGACTGGAAAGTAAGAGTTCTTGATGATAAATGGGGCGTTGTGACTTTGGACGGATCGCCCAGCGCCCATTACGAAAATACCGTTGTGTTACACAAAAAGGAGGTCGAAATATTGACGATTCCGGAGGGAATGAATGTCTGAAGAAAAAGACATGATAAGAATAGAAGGACGTGTTGTGGATTCGCTTCCAAATACGACTTTTAAAGTTATTTTAGATAACGATCTTGAAGTACTTGCCCATATTTCTGGGAAAATGAGACAAAATTTCATAAAGATCGTACCGGGAGACAAAGTTGTGGTTGAATTGTCACCGTACGATTTAAAAAAAGGAAGAATAGTTTACAGAAAGAAATAGATTAAAAGGAGGTCTGAATCATGAAAGTTCAAGCTTCAGTCAAGAAGCGCTGTGATTCATGCAGAATTGTCAAAAGAAACGGTGTGATTCGGGTCATTTGCTCCAAAAACCCAAAGCACAATCAGAGACAGGGATAAGGAGGGGTTGAAGGATAAATGGCTCGTATTCTTGGCGTTGATTTACCAAATGAAAAGCACGCTTTTGTGGGTCTTACGTACCTTTATGGCGTGGGTAGGACAAGGGCTATCGAGATTTTGGATGCGACGGGCATCCCCCTTAACAAAAAGATCAAAGATCTCAGCGATGATGAGGTCAGAAAGATCACCCAGTACATAAACGAGCATTACAAAGTCGAAGGTGATCTCAAGATGGAAATTCAAAGAAACATAAAACGTTTGATCGAAACAGGCTCTTACAGGGGAACAAGACACAGACTCGGATTACCCGTAAGAGGACAGAGGACACGCACGAATGCCAGGACGAGAAAAGGCCCTTCGCATGGCGTTGGCGCTAAAAAATAGTAAAGGGAGAGAACTATCGAATGGCTGAAAAGAAAAAAAAGGCGTCTTCAAAAAAAAGAGTACATTTTGATTATGGCGTTGCGCACATTTTGTCGAGTTTTAACAACACCATAATAACGATATCCGATAAAGACGGGAATGTGGTAACATGGTCAAGCGGCGGGGACGTTGGATTTTCCGGTTCGAGAAAGTCAACTCCTTTTGCCGCACAAATGGCTGCAGATAAAGTCGCAAAAGAATCTATCAACTTTGGAGTGAGGAAGGTTGATGTTTTTGTCAATGGCCCGGGTCCAGGTCGCGAATCCGCCGTCAGAGGTCTTCAGGCTGCAGGGTTGGAAGTTCAAAGCATAAAAGACATAACACCTATTCCACACAACGGATGCCGTCCTAAAAAGAAGAGGAGAATGTAAGGAGGTTTTGATAAATGGCAAGATATACAGATCCTGTCTGTAAATTGTGCAGACGGGAGGGTAAAAAACTCTTCCTGAAGGGAGAGAAATGCTACACACCAAAATGCCCTGTTGAAAAAAGGCCATACGCGCCTGGCCAGCATGGAAAAGACAGGCTGAAGATGACGCAATACGCAAGACAATTGAGATCGAAGCAAACCATGAAAAGAACTTACGGGGTCCTTGAGCGCCAGTTTAGAAGATATTTTGATGAAGCCGTCAAGACAAAGGGTGTTACAGGCACGATGCTCATAAGAGAGGCTGAAGCGAGGCTTGATAACGTTGTTTTCAAACTTGGCTTTGCCATATCGCGATCCCATGCCCGCCAACTCGTAAATCATGGCCACATCATGGTAAATGGCAAAAGGGTTGATATACCTTCTTACGAATTAAGGCCTGGAGATGAAATAGAACTCAAAGAAAAAATAAGAAGCAACGTTGACGTTAAAAAAGCGATAGAAGATCGATCTACCCATACGGTCTCACCGTGGCTTGAGGTGAACTACGATCTTTTCAGAGGGAAATTCGTCAGGATGCCCGATAGGGAAGAAATAGAACTTCCTCTCGATGTTCAGGACATCGTCGAGTTGTATTCCAAGTGAGAACTCACGTGAGGTGGTTTAATGCTTAATTACGTTAAACCTGAAAGGTTTATACTCGAGGAGGAGAAAGAAGACAGAGGATATCTTTACGTGAGATATTCCGTTCAACCCCTTGAACGCGGTTATGGTGTGATGATCGGAAATGCTCTAAGAAGAATTCTTTTATCTTCGATCCCGTCGTTAGCGATAACCGGCGTTAAGATAAGAGACGTTTATCACGAATACGATGCCGTAAAGGGTGCTAAAGAAGATGTGCTTCAGATCCTCCTTAACGTTAAACAGATTCAGGTCAAGGAGAATGTCCCGATAAAAGAAGAACCGGTCGTCATGACCGTCCAGAAAAAAGGTGCTGGCATAGTCAGGGCAAAAGACATAAAATGTCCTCTCGAAGTCAAAATAGCAAATCCCGAATTGAAATTAGCCACGCTTAACGAAGATGCGGATTTCTACATGGAACTTTTTGCCGAAAAAGGAAAAGGGTACCTTCCCGTCTCGGAAATGGACACGAGCAACGATGTTCAAATGTTGCCCGTTGATGGAATTTTCACGCCTGTTGTGCGTGTTAACTTTCGCACGGAAGATTTCAGAGTTGGAAAGAAAATAGACTACGATAGGCTTATACTCGAAATATGGACAAAAAAATCTGTGGACCCGAATGCTGCCCTCAAAGATGCGCTTAATATCCTTATAGAACACTTTGAATTTTTGCTCAACAACCTTCAGGGTCAGAAAGAAAGTCAGGTCGTCATCGAAGATGACAAAAAAGCGGAAAAAGATGTTTTACCGCCATCTCAAACCGTTGAGGAGCCTAAAACGCCTGCGGATTCCTTTGCAATTTACGATAAAATGAGAATAGAAGACCTTGAACTCTCCGTGAGAGCACTTAATTCTTTAAAACGTGGTAAAATAGAAACGGTTGGAGAACTTCTTCAGAAAGATGAAAAATCCCTTCTCAAGATAAAAAATTTTGGAACGAAGTCTTTGGAAGAGATAAACGAAAAACTTGAAAAACTCGGACTTAAACTCAAGGCTGAATAACGGAGGATTGAAATGAGACATAGAGTGAAATTGCATGCGCTTTCAAGACCAAGTGACGAAAGAAAAGCGTTGATGCGAAGTTTAGTACGTGAGTTGTTTCTTCATGGAACGATAGTCACAACCACCCAAAAAGCGAAAGCAGCCTCTGCATTTGCTGAAAGAATAATAACCCATGCTCTCGCCAAAGATCTTTCGGCAAGGAGATACGTGAATGCTTTTCTCAACGACGAAAAATTGACAAACAAAGTCGTCGACGAGATAGCGCCTAAATATGCCGGAAGAAAAGGTGGCTACACCCGAATCGTAAAGATGGAAAAAAGGCACGGCGACGATGCCGAATTGGCTATTTTCCAACTTGTCAAAGAGTCATGATGAGACTACCCGTCTTGGGTAGTCTTTTTGCGATATGTGGCAAACAATAACCTTCTTTCTTGTCGTAAACATAATCTCTTCTTTTATGACATGGTCCAAAAGTAGAGATAGTACTTCTTTAAAAGTTAGCAAATTCAATCAAATGCTTTACACGTTTTTTGGAGGAGCGGTGGGTGTGCTTCTGTTTTCTGCTTTAACTAAGAAATGGGATTACAAATTGAACTTCATCATCCTTGCCATATTGGAAAATATAGGCGTTTACATCGTACTTTACGAACTTGCAATCCACGTTGCAGATTGAAAAAGAGGTGATTTTATGAAAATATTCATCGATACCGCCAACCTTGATGAGATAAAAAAAGCCGCGGCATGGGGAATTTTGGACGGTGTGACGACAAACCCGACACTTGTATCCAAAGAGGGAAAGATAGACTTCAAAACGAGAATAGGCGAGATTTGCGCCGTTGTTAAAGGTCCTGTAAGTGCGGAAGTCGTTTCAACGGATTACGATGGAATGGTAAAAGAGGCAAAAGACCTTGCAAAAATAGCAGATAATGTAACTGTAAAAATACCGATGACCGAAGACGGCATAAAAGCGGTCAGAACGCTTTCGCAAATCGGCATAAAGACAAACGTTACACTCGTCTTCAGCGCAAATCAGGCTTTGCTTGCCGCAAAAGCTGGCGCAACCTTTGTAAGTCCGTTCATCGGACGTTTGGATGATATAGGGAACAACGGCATGAACGTGCTAAGCGATATACTCAGCATTTACGCCAATTATGGCTATAAAACGGAAGTCATAGCGGCAAGCATAAGAAGTCCGGAGCACGTAAGAATCGCCGCTTTGATGGGCGCTCACATAGCGACAATTCCGTTTGAAATAATAAAACAGATGTTTAGACACACCTTAACGGATGTGGGACTTGAAAGATTTTTGAACGACTGGAAAAAATACAGAGAAAATTTAAATTGAGAAAGGAGTTTTTTGTGGCCGAGGATCAAGAAAAAGCCAAAAAGTTTGACGATACGTATTTAGACATAAAAAAACTTCAAGAATTGAAGATCAAAGATCTTTACGAAATAGCCAAGGGGCTTGGGATGCAAAGGGTTGCTCAGTACAGAAAAGACGATCTCATCTCGGAAATACTCAGGATGCAGACGGAATCAAAAGGTTACAAATTCAAAGAAGGGGTACTCAAAATTCAAGATGGAGGATACGGTCTTTTAAGAGTTGACAGTTATCTTGCAAGTTCCAACGACATATACGTTTCGCCCTCTCAAATAAAAAAATTCGGACTTTTGGACGGAGATACCGTTTCAGGACAGACCCGCCCCCCAAAAGAAGGAGAAAAATACTTCGCCCTTTTGAAAATAGAAGCCATCAATTACAAAGACATAAGTCTTTCAAATGACAGGGTAAACTTTGAAGACCTGACGGCGCTTTATCCGGATGAACGCTTTATCCTTGAGACAGAGCCTCAATACCTTGATACCCGTCTGATAGACATCTTCTCTCCCATAGGTAAAGGTCAAAGAGGTTTGATCGTTTCTCCCCCAAAGGCTGGAAAGACGACCATCTTAAAGCATATAGCCAACGGCATTGCGAAAAATCATCCCAACACAAAGAGAATGGTACTTCTCATAGATGAACGTCCTGAAGAAGTAACCGACATGAAAAGATCCGTCGATGCCGACGTTATAGCGGCGCCGTTTGACATGCCTTCAGAAAAACAAATTGAAATAGCAGAACTTGCCCTTGAGAAGGCGAAAAGGCTTGTTGAGTACAAATACGATGTCGTAATACTCCTTGACAGCATAACGCGACTTGCCAGAGCCTATAACCTTTACCTTCCTCCGTCCGGCAAATTGCTTTCTGGAGGAGTCGATGCCTCTGCGTTGTACAAGCCAAAACACTTTTTTGGCGCGGCAAGAAACATAGAAGAGGGAGGAAGCCTTACCATAATAGCAACCGCACTCGTTGAAACCGGATCCAAGATGGACGATGTCATATTCGAAGAGTTTAAAGGCACAGGCAACATGGAACTCGTACTGTCAAGACAACTTGCAAACAAAAGAATTTTCCCCGCGATGGATCTCAACCTTTCCGGTACTCGAAAAGAAGAATTGCTTTTCGATGAGAAAACCCTTAAAAATGTTTGGCTGTTAAGAAGGTTCATAAGTTCGATGAATCCCGAAGAGGCTATATCACTTATGATGTCAAAACTTAAAGAAACCAAGAGCAACGAGGATTTCTTTGATCTTCTCAAGAATGAAAAAGACGCTGTAAGATAACTTGACATTCTTGAACTTACATAGTATAATTTTCAATAATCCATCCTCTGTCTCGCCCGCAGGGGGGAGTGAGTTTTTGAAGGCATAAAATTTTTGTAAAGGAGGTGTCTCCTGGTGCTCATGTGAGTGGCCAGGATTGCCCATGAGTAGAAAGGGGAAACTGGGTTTACTCTTGATGTCGGTGGTAGTGATAGCGCTGGTGCTATCGAGTTGTTTCTTGCCAGCACCTAAAACTCCGCCTACATTCAGCGTTGCACCGACAACGATAAACGCTTATTCGGGCCAGCCCTTCAATTTAAGCGTGACTGGCCAGGGTGGTAATGGAATATCGCAAATAGTCGCTACATTCCAGGGATCAACTGTCATTAAAACTTCAAATCCCGCAACCTTTACCTTTGTTGCACCGAATGTCATCGCACAGACTTACTATAATTTGGGTGTGACTGTTTACGGTAAAAATGGTTTGAGTTCAAGCGCGACCGAAATAGTTAACGTTACACCATACACATCAGTTGGTTCCATAACTTACGCCGTCAGACTTAACAATCCATATCCTCACGTTTACACGTATCCAGCAGCCAACAACAATCAGTCTGTTATATTTACGGTGAACGTTGGTAATGGTGCCGGTATGGTTGGCGGAGTTTCAGTTTATGTTGATGGCAGTGCGATACCTGCGTCTCCAACGACTCTATCTTCAGTGCTTAAAACCACCGTTGCGGGGACTTCATTCATAGTCCAGAAGAGTTTTGTTGCGCTTTACAGCATATCTCTAAACCATGTCGGACCTCACACGTACTGGGTTAATTTCTATGGAACTAACGGATCGCTGCTTGGATCTTCTGTCCCTGGATACTTCTACATATCCTATCCGGGCACGCAAAAGGTAACGCTCAGCGCGGCTACGCCGCTTTACAACACGAACTATATAAACGGTGTCAGCGGTAGCGTATCCTTCACGGCCAAAGCCACAGATTACACATCCCAGTATGAAGGCTTTTTGGTAAACGGCACACCGTTTGCGACATACCTTAATATTGCAACCGCAGTTTCTGTGCTCGGAAAGAGTTATCAGATATCTGTGCCGGTCAGTGCACTTACCTCTGCCGGATCGACAACCTTTGCCTTTAAAGATGCCTCGATAGATGGAAATGTCGTAGCGGCAAAACAAACTTACGTCGTCGTCAAAGCTACGCCGGTCTTAAGAGCGTCTTACAAAGGAGTGGCGCCTGTCAACAACGTGCTTTACGTTGGATTAACTCCTTCGTATTTTAAAGTTTATTCATACGATCCGTACTGGTTGTCCTCTGCGGCAACGCTTTCTTCTTTGCAGTATGGAAATACACCATACACGTTGACGAACGGCTCAACCACAACAGTTGACGTTTCACCGCTTTCAAACGGTGCAACTGCCGCGTTTACAGCCCGTGTAAGTAATAAAGCCAATCTTTCAAGTACCCTTGCCCTTACGGTGTATCGTATCTCTGTGGGGCCAAATGTAAAATGGG
>NZ_JBMFWB010000011.1:0-62122 GCF_049965695.1 Athalassotoga sp.
ACCAGCTACCCGTCATCGCCTTGGTGGGCCTTTACCTCACCAACTAACTGATGGGTCATGAGTCACTCCTCAAGCGGTGCAGTTGCACCTTTCCTCTCCCGAGCGTATGCGGTATTACCGTCCCTTTCGAAACGCTATCCCACCCTTGAGGGTATGTCCCCATGTACTACTCACCCGTTCGCCACTCAGCACGATTCCTCCTTGCGGATTCCTCGCCTGTCGTCCGACTTGCATGTGTTAGGCACGCCGCCAGCGTTTGTCCTGAGCCAGGATCGAACTCTCCGTCCAAACCTTACTCTTATAGCTGCCCGTTTTTCAATGAACTATGTCAATCAAAATTTAAAATGAACTCTTTACTCAGGCAGTTACCTCGGAGGCATTCTGCCTTTCGTAAAAACGCGAACCGAAGAATATGTTACCAAATAGAGATTAACAAACAATGTTTCAAATGTAAAATATGCGTTAAATCTATTTCTTTTCCTCGCCTTTTTTGTACGTCGGAGATTTTCTTATCTCCTTTTTCATGTAAAATTCTATCTCATCGTTTGGCATGAAAGTTTCGAATCCTGTAAGCCTAAGTCCGCCTTCCTGCGGTGCTTCAAGGTTTTCCACGTCATCTTTGAAGTGTTTTAAAGCCTCTATCTGACCATCGAAGACAACGTTTTTGTTTCTCACGATCCGTGCCATGCAATGTTTTTCCACATGGCCCTCGTAAAGTTGAAAGCCCGCTATATTTCCGATTTTCGATATGTTGAAAATCTGTAAAACTCTCGCATGTCCAACCGTTTCTTCGATGATTTCCGGCTCCATCATGCCTGCAAGCGCAGCCTTTATGTCTTCGATAAGTTCAAAAATTATCTCGTAATTTTTTATCTGTACTCCGAGTTGATCTGCCTTAAGTTCTGTCTTTGGCTCTACTCCAACTCTGAATCCAAGTATAACGGCCTGATCCGCCGATGCAAGCAAGACATCGTTTATGTTTATGTTTCCTATTCCGGCATGAACGATTTCTATCTTTATCTCTTCGGGTTCGGTCTTTTCGATCGCCGTTTTGAGGGCGCCTAAAGCCCCGAAAGTATCTGCTTTGATTATAAGGTTAAGCACTTTTTGACCTTCGGACTGGGAAAGTTCAAAGATATTCTCAAGTCTGACCCTTTTGGGTTGCACTTGATTTTGTTCATCTTTGTATTTTTCTATGTATTCACGCGCTTCCTTTTGAGAAGGCATGACGTAGAGTATAGAACCCGAGTCGGGTAAATCCTCAAAGCCCATTATCACAATTGGATCTGCGGGATGGGCCTCCTTTAAACTTCGGCCGGTATCATCAAAGATAGATCTGACCTTTCCGCAAGTTCTGCCGGCGACGAAATTATCTCCAAGTTTTAGAACGCCATCTTTGATTATAACCGTTGCGACGGGGCCTTTGAACTTATCAAGTTTAGATTCTATGATTATCGCCCTTGCCCTGCCAACAGCACACGCTTTTATCTCTTTCAATTCAGAGACCAGCAAAATCATTTCCAGCAGTTCATCCACTCCTTTGCCTGTTTTGGCGGATATGGGAACTACCGGCGTGTCTCCTCCCCAGTCGTCCGGTATGATGTTCAATTTGCTGACAAGATCCTGTTTTGTCAATTCAAGATTCGCATTTGGTTTATCAACTTTGTTTATGGCCACTATCACGGGAACTCCAGCATTTTTAGCATGATCGTAAGCCTCTATCGTTTGAGGCATAACACCGTCGTCTGCCGCAACCACCAAAACGACTATATCAGTTGCCTGAGCGCCTCGTGCACGCATCTCCGTGAACGCTTCGTGGCCTGGAGTATCTATGAAAGTTATGTTTTTCCCGTTTATCACGGCTTTGTAAGCACCTATCGATTGCGTTATGCCTCCCGCTTCTTTTTCTGCAAGATGAGTTTTTCTTATCCTGTCAAGCAAAGTGGTCTTACCGTGATCGACATGGCCCATGATCGTTACGACCGGAGGCCTCAAAGAGAATTTGTCTTTGTTTTCCTGATAAAATTTATCAAACTCTATTTTAAGAGGATCTGCCACTTCAACTGGTTTTTGGGTCTTGAATTCGACACGTATCGAATATTTACTTGCTATTTCTTCAATAAGCGGATGATCGAGAATCGTGTTTATAGTCAGCGCTTTTCCTTCCATGAAAAGATCTTTTATGATTTTTGTCGGAGGGATTAAGGTAAGATCGCAGAATTCTCTTAGAGTTATACTTTTATTCTCGTCAAGTTCCACGGTTCTTTCGACGTGTGAAACGATTTTGTCTTCAACGTAAACGTCCTTTTTCTGGGTTTCCTCTTCGAACTCGGCGTTGTTCTCGATGTGATCTTTTGGCTTTGAAGGTTTTTTCGTTTTTAAAGAAAGGTCTTTTTCGTCTTCTTCAGATGCGTATATCTCTACAAGCATGTTGACGATAGAATCTTCAAGCGTCGACATGTGATTTTTTGCCTCAACTCCAAGATCTTCAAGTTCAGCAAGCAAATCCTTGCTGCTCATGTTCAGGCGTTTAGCCAGTTCATGAACTCTTATCTTTTTATCCATCAAATCCCTCCAATTGAACTTTCTTTAATTATCTTTTTAATTCCTTCTATAAAAGTGTCCTCGATTATTCCAACCGCTGATGCTTCGGATTTTCCTATTGCTTTTCCCAAATCCGCTTTGTTAACTTTCAACTCGACAAACGGAACACCTTGAGTCTTACACTTTTGAATCAAAGCACTAACGCTTTCACCATGATCCGATGCAAAAACAAGAAATTTTTTAACTTGAAAACCGGAAATGTAAGTTTTAAGTGCCTTTTGTCCCAAAACAATTTTACCAGTTTTCGAAGCAATTCCAAGTATACTCAATATTCTTTCTTCGTAACGCACTTTCATCAATTTTTAAAACCTTCTCCCATGAATTGGCGTATTTCTATCTTCCAGCCTGTTAACTTAGAGGCCAGTCTTACATTTTGACCGTCTTTCCCTATGGCAAGAGATATCTGAGTCGGAGAAACCGTTATGTACATCCTGTGATCGTTCTCACTCAAAGAAATATCCATAACCTTTGCCGGCGAAAGCGCATTCGATACAAATTGCACAGGTTCCGAAGAAAATGAAACTATGTCTATTTTTTCTCCGTTCAATTCTTTTATAACCTGGCCAACACGACTTCCGCCTTCTCCTATGCACGATCCGACCGGATCGACGTTCGGATCGGTTGAAATGACGGCCATCTTTGTCCTTGATCCGGGTTCTCTCGCAATGGCGACAATTTTAACAATTCCGCCTTCTATCTCGGGCACGTATTTTTCAAATAACTTCTGGACAAGTTCATTTGCAACTCTGCTTAAAATTACAACTGGCCCTTTGTTTTTCTTTTCAACGGCCATAACGTAAGATTTGACAAATTGTCCCGCGTAAAATTTCTCGCCGGGTATTCTTTCTTTAGCGGGCAAAACGGCATCAACTTTATTCAACCTCAGATCCACGTCTCCATTTGATGGACGTATAACTTCCGCCGACACCACTGTATGGTAAAGGTCCATGTACTCTTGAAAGAGATTTTCTCTTTCTATTTCTTTCAACTTCTGTATTAAAACCTGCTTGGCAGTCTGTGCGGCTATTCTTCCAAATTTTTTGGTGTTGAGAGTTTCTCTGACGACTTTTGTCTGTATGAGGCCATCTTCATTTTTCTCTTCGACGTTTTCGAAAACGTTTATTTCTCCAGTTATCGAATCTATCTTAACCGTCAAATTGTCATCCTGAACGTTGAAATTTTTCTTGTAGGCCGTTGTAAGAGCCCTTTCAAGAATTTCGATCACTTCGTCCCGGCTCATGTTTTTTTCGCCTTGAAGTTGTTCCAACGCCTCTAAAAGGTTTAAATTTAACATACTTTCTGTCCTCCTTAAAATTCAACCACAAGATTAGCCGAAATTATTTTTGAAAATTCATAAGATTTTGTGTTGCCTTCAATCTCTATCGAAAAGGTATCCGTATCGATATCGCAACCATTTATCCTGCCTGTGACGGAAACGTTTTTACCGCTTTCATCGACGAATTTTATCTTTGCAAGTTTTCCTTTGAATCTTTCAAAGTCTTCTATCCTTCTCAATGGTCTGTCAAGACCCGGAGAAGAAACTTCTAAAATGTAATTTTCTATATCGCTTTCGGCATCAAGAATCGGATTTATCTCCTTTGAAAATTTCTCGCATTGTTCCACACTGACGTAACCCATCGGATCATCTATCACGATGTTGAGTAAAGACCTACCTTTTTGTTTTCTAAAATTAACATCGAATATCTCGAGTTTCATCCGTTTGGCAACATCATCGGCGATCTTGCGTATGGTATCAACAGTTTCCAAAATAAACACCTCTCAAATTGTGAAAACAAATTCGAGGGCTTCAGCCCTCGAATCAAATATATTTTACCATGAATCAAAACATCTGTCAAGGCGTTATTTTACAATTGAATAAAACCACTTCAAATTTCTAATCTATACTTGATCATTTTTAAATGTGAAATATCGTTGGCTCCGGCAGGCGCCCCCTCGATGTCTGGTCCTCGCTACGCTGCGGAGGCCATCTCGATGGCATCCTGCCCTGCGCCAAAATCAAAATTTACATTTCACTTTTAAAGAGATTTAGTACACTAAACAAAATCCGGATTTGGAATCATCGCTCCGGCAGGCACCCCAGCCCCACCCAATCTTTATTCGTCACTTTTGACTGTTCTTGTGGCCACAACATTTGATCCGGTGTTGAGGATATTTTCAACGATCACATCTCCAATTTTTACGGGAGCCTTAACTTTTTTTGATTTGATGATTGACATCGTATCCCTTATAAGTCTTTTGGGAATGGTTTTGTCCGTTTTAACCGAAACAAGGGGCATTTTACCGCCCACAACTTTAACGCTTGAGGTCAGGACTCTTTTAGGATCGGTTACCTCATCACGTGCGTATATCTCTCCTTTTGGGCATTTATTTCCTTTGACAGACACAAAATGTCCTTCATCATCTAAGGTAACTTTAAGATCACATCCTATCGGGCAAACTATGCAGGTCATTTCAACCGTTTTCATCGTTTCACCCCTTTTGCCGATAATTCAACTTTACCTTTCAAATCATGTTTTTTAGGATCAAGCGTTACTTCTATCATTTCGCTTGGTCTCGCGTTAACAGCAGCCTTTATAGCCTTACCGTTAACATTCACGGTCGCTATTTCCATAGGCCTATCAACGCGTATGTAAATTTTGAAGGGTGCCGTCGCCGTTGTGTATCTCGCACTCACAACCCTTATGCCTTCTTTGGGAGACAAAAAACCAACTCTCGGCGGTAAACTTCCTCCTTTGGCAACTACCGCTGCATTTCGTCCTGCCATTTCTCCTTCTACCGTTGCGAAATCAACGAGGTCGTGAATGCAGACGTTATTTCCGCAGGCAAACACATTTTCATAATTTGTCCTCATGAGATCATCGACGAATATACCTTCATCGCTACCCATCTCTATTTTTCTTTTGACAAGATCGTTTTCCGGTATCAACCCGACAGAGGCCACGAGTGTATCACATTCAATGAATCTCTCCGATTCTTTTAAAGGAACGCCATTTTCAAATTTTGAAACCGTTACACCTTCAAGTCTCTTTTTACCGTGAATTTTTATGACGCTCGTAGAAAGATGCAATGGTATGTTGAAATCTTCCAAACATTGCGCTATATTTCTCGTAAGTCCTCCGGGATAAGGCATTATCTCGTAAACACCCTCGACTTCAATGCCTTCAAGGGTAAGTCTTCTTGCCATTATCATTCCTATGTCTCCAGATCCAACTATTATAGCCCTGTGACCCGGGAGATGATTCTCAAGGTTCACAAATTTTTGCGCAAGACCTGCCGTGAAAATGCCTGACGGTCTTGTGCCGGGTATTCTCAAGGATTCAAAAGGTCTTTCACGTGCTCCAGTCGCAAGCACAAGCGCCCCGTATTCTATATCGTGAATGCCATTCGAATTCATAGCCTTCATTTTGTCGTTATCAAAATCTATGGACAAAACCATGGTTTCGTAAAGTGCGTCGAAATTACCCATTTTATCTTTGTAAATCTCATGATATTCCGGCCCTGTCAATTCCGTTTTGAATACCTGCAAGCCGAAGCCTGTGTGTATACATTGGTTAAGTACCCCACCGGTGGATGCTTCACGCTCTATCAAAAGTACAGATGCACCATTTTCTTTTGCACCCCAAACGGCTCCCATTCCTGCGGCTCCTCCTCCAAGTACAACGACATCGTATTTCATCTTCATCTTGAAACACCGTCCACAACTTGGGACCCAGGAAGATTTTTTTCCATCTCTTCGAATTCTTCTCCAAGTTCCTTTTTCATTATCTTCATTATGTTAACCGTGCAAAAAGATCCCTGACATCTCCCAAACATGGCCGTCGTTCTTAACTTAACGCCGTCAAGGGTCCTTGCACCTCTTCTTATGGCCTCGACAACTTCACCTTCTGTTACCTTGTTACACCTGCATATAACCCTTCCAAAGGCGGGATCTTCCTTTATGAGCGCATTTCTTTCGTCGTCTTCCATCTCGTAAGGCCTTGGAATTGGCTTTCTGTAAGGATCAAAATCAGATCTCAATTTTAGTTTTTTTATATCGGCAACCCATAAGGCAACATCTTCCGCTATTGCCGGAGCAGATGTTAAACCCGGGGATCTCGTGGCCACGATGTTGACCATTTTATCGTCTTTAACTATGACGAAATCTTTCAATTCATTTTCAGGTCTTAAACCCGCAAATGTTCTTATGGATTTGGAAAGATTTATGGAAGGAACAAGTTTTCTCGCATTTTCAACAATTTTTGCAAGTCCTTCGGTGGTCGTTTCGGTGCTTTCTTTGTAATCGGGAGGAAGATCTTCAGATGTAGGTCCAAGCAATAAAGTATCGTGAATCGTTGGAAGCACAAGTATGCCTTTTCCGGCCTTGCTCGGTACCGGGAAAACAACGGTTTTAACGAGTTGCGGCTGATCCAAAAGTATATATTCGCCCTTTCTGGGATGTAAAGGCGTAACTTTTACTCCAGCCGATTCCGCAAGTTCATCGGCCCACAAACCCGATGCGTTGATGACAAAATCGAAAGGAAGTGCTTCAATCGATTTTATCTCTGTAGAAAGGTGCAATTTTGCCCCATTTTTAACGGCATTTTCCACCGCAGATTGTGCAACTTCCCATGGCCCGACTATACCCGTCGACGGTGCCCATAACGATGCGACGACTTCTCTTGAAAGGTTAGGCTCTTTCTCAAGAGATTCGTATTTTGAAAGTATCTTCAAACCTTCAACACCGTTTTTCTTTCCGTAATCGACCAACTCTTCAAGAATTTTAATATCTTCCTGATTAAAAGCCACAACAAGCGATCCTGTTCTTTTAAGAGGAAAACCGAGTTCTTCGGAGAGTTTTGTGTAAAGTGCATTCCCGTGGGCACAATACTTTGCCCTTACGGTTTCCGGTTCATCATCGTATCCAGCGTGAATCACACCGGAATTGGCTTTTGTCACTCCCCAGCCAACATCCGGCAATTTTTCGAATATCTCGACATCGACATCTTTATACTTTGTAAGGTTTCTTGCGATAAGAGAACCCACAACGCCAGCACCTATGACGGCTACTTTCAAGGTACCACCTCCAAAAATAAAAGCCACACACAAAAATGTGCGTGGCTCTCTCTTATTCTCTGCCGTACGTACTTTTTAGATTATACCATTCATTGGCAAGATCACCAAAGAAAATTTTTGCTTGTCGAGACGGCCACTATGCCACGTGCCGTAAGTGCATTGACCTGTTCCTTTGTCGTGACAAGCCCGCCGGCAATTAAAGGAAAAGAAAATCTTTTCAATTCATCTTCTTCAATGGCAATCAAGGCAAGTCCCGGTAAGATCTCAACAAAATCAGGATGCACCGATTGCACCAATTGCTGACCGCTAATCAGCGCTTCGGAGTCGATCATGAAAATCCTGTGTATCTGGATCAAACCATACTTTTTGGCAAGATCGAGGATGGTTTTGTGGGTGCTTATTATACCGTCAGGTTTGTTTTCTTTCAAAATGAAATCCAATCCCGCAGGATCGCTTTTTAATCCCTTTATGAGATCCAAATGCACGAAAACGTTATGACCACACTGTTTGAGCGTATCGATCTGATCGCGATATTCGTTAAGAGAGGTCTCAAGCAAAAAAACAACTCTGTCTTGCAAATGACAGATTATTCTTATGTCTTCACTTCTTCTTATCGCCGGAATAACCGGATTTACCTTAAGCCGTTCTATTATTTCTTTGACAGACATAAATATTCCACCTTTACACTTTACCGATGACTTTTCAGGCGTTACTTGTGACTGTTTGTCTTACTCGAGGGCATCCTGCTCTCCGCTTACAGTAAATAAGCATTCGGCTTTTAAAGTGAGTTAAGTATACCATCGACTCCGGCAGGCAAATGCCTGAGCCAACGATAATTCATATTTAAGTATATTTTTTGCCTTTAGCCAGTGCAATTGTGTACACGAAGACACTTTTTGCTCCGGCCAATTTTAGCACCTTTGAGCATTCGTTAACTGTAGAACCGGTTGTAAAAACATCGTCTATTAAAATGATGTTGCCAGATGTTTTGTAAAGCATTTCTCTTCTTACTCCATATTTTCCTTCAACAAGCGATTGACGTTCATGCTTTGCGGATCCAACCTGTTGCTTTCTTTGACTTATAACTTCCAACATGCTCAAAAATGGCAATTCCGTTTCTTTTGAGAGTTTTTTCCCCACAAGTTTCACATGATCGAATCCCTTCACTTTAAAAGAATCAAAAGTTATCGGAACAGAAGTTATGACGGAATACGGTAGAGGCGGAAAGATTTGAAAAAGTTCCGAAAGCATTTCGGAAAAAAGAGTTGCCAAAGACGAATGCTGGGAATATTTGTAAGCGCCTATAAGTTCAGAGATAATGCCTTCGTACTTCGATCTGTGGAAAAAAGCATCGAAATACCAGTTGCCTTTAAGATTGTTTTCCATCTCAACGGGAGGAATTTCATTTCTGCATCGAAAACAAATCAATTCATCGTATGAAATGATATTTCCGCAGACAGGACAGGTTTTAGGGAAAAACAAATCCAGCGTATCTTTTAACACACGCATGCGGCCATGTAACCGACTTCCTGATCGAAATCTTCGGATATTTCTCCACTCGTGGAATGTTTTAAAATTTTCGGTGTTCCTATTTCTGTCGATAGTAAAGTTGTTACGCAACCAAAACCACACATGGTTACATTTTCTTTGTCTATCGCATCGTAAATTTCTGATATGTTATTGGATTCAACGGCATTAATTATCAATTTGTCTTTGTATAGGGTCATTTCGTGATCTTCGTAGTGATTTAAATCCGTCGATGCGACTATCCAAAATCTTTTCCCGCTTAAAACTTTTCTCAGCGCATTTCCAAGTTCGCGCGCCACGTCTTTTCTCTGATCCATCATGCAAATCGGAAGTATCTTGAATCCAGTTCCAAGTGTGAACTGAAGAAATGGAATTTGCACTTCTATCGAGTGTTCAAAAATATGTGCTTCGTAATCGAGAGCGCATGGATGAAAGGTGTCAACAAGCGAATTCGCAACACTTTCATCGACGCTGACGCTTCCAAGCGGAGTTTTCCACGATCCCATCGGCCATACCGAAAGTTGTTTACCGTGGCCGGTGTGATTCGGCCCTATTATGACGACCAGGTCCGGCTTGCCAAATTCGGATGCCGCCAAATATGCGTAAGCGGCAGTGGTGCCAGAGTAGACGTAACCGGCATGCGGCACTATAAGGCCAACGTTTTTTTTAAATCCGTCCGGATCGGGCAATTCTCCAGGCCCTCTTTTAGACGTGAAAAGATCTCTTATGTAATCTCTTAGATCTTCAGGATCAGACGGATAAAAACTTCCTGCGGCGATAGGTTTTCTATCCATTCATCTCACCACCGAAGCCGTTATAAGTATGTTAAGATTATCCGTTGTATTCTGAAAAGTCGTCGACGTGAAGAATTGACCTATGAAAGGAAGATCACCCAGGAAAGGTATTTTCGTGACATTTTGAGATCTGTTTTGCTGTGTAAGCCCACCTATCATAAGCGTTTGGCCACTTGGTATGACGACTTTAACACTCGCGTTTCGTGTCACGACAGCAGGCACACCGTTAACCGCATGCGCCCAGTCTGCATCGCTTACCTGTATGGTTACGGTCAAAGATATCTGGCCGTTTGGAAGCACAACCGGCAATATGCTAAGTTGAATTCCGGTTGTCAAAAATTGAAGTTGCTGGCTTGTCTGACCAGTTTGGCTGTTAACGACTGTCGTTACGAGGTAAGGATATTGTTCGCCAACGGTAATCTGGGCTGGTTCGCCACTTTGAGTCATCAAAGTTGGGGCAGAAAGTACCGATCCGCTGCCGGTTGTTTGAGAAAGATTCGCCGTTATCGTTGCATTTGAAGACAAAACCTGATTTGCAAGATTTGAGATCAAATTCGAAGGATTTGCGGCACTTAAAACGCTGAATGTAAGCGTAAGGCCGTTGTTGAATATGAGTTGCGGCGTTATGACGCTTGTGTTGAAACTGTTGCTAACGTTGTTGTTGTCAGTCACATCCAAAATCTTGGCCTCTATTTGGACATTTTTCCTCGAACCGAGCAGACTTTGGACATCATCATCGAGTGTTTTTTCTGAATACGGAGTCAAACCATTCACGACTATAAGGCCTGTGTTTGGATCGGAATAAACATTTGCACCCAAAAATTTCGCAAGCGCGATTATTTGATCCACATTCCCACTGGCGTTGTAAACTTTTGTTATGCCTGAGGTGTTTTTATCGACAAAGACAACGCTTGATCCGGAAAAAGATATGCCGTAAGAACTTCCAACAGCCTGATCGAATTGATCAAGCGTTATGTTAGATAAATTCATGGTCACGTTTGGAAGATTTTGATCTATGAAAACGACATTTTTGGAAAGATCACCGTAAATTTTCTGAATCATGCTGTAAAGAGAGTAATCTTTCACATTCACGTTTATCAAACCATTTTTTACCTCGACGATTTGATCTTTCGATGATAAACTTTGAATGCTTTTTTGAATGAGGCCTGATGTCATAAGTAAGGCCGTAAGATCATTCACATTCTTATCCGATCCGACTATCGCGATGGTAGTGACGGTAGAAGAGGTTGAAGGTTTAGATGGGCCCAACATCGTCAAACCTTTTGATTCGACGATCGATTTGACGGTTTGATAATCTGCATTTCTGATGGTGACAATTGAAGTTATCGAGGTCGACGTCGAAGCGTAAGATTTTTGATTTATGAACTTTATCGCGCCATCAACCGTTTGAGGATTATTACCGTACAAAAGTGCTTCGCCAAGGGTAGGCAAATACGTCATTTGAACATCCGGGTACATGATGGATATAACTTTAGAAATGTCCGAAAAGACATTCGAATTGGAGATGGCAACGAAGTTGAAATGTAAAACCTGAGGAGTTACTTTCACAAGTGTACTTGCTATCGATTCAACGGATTTTGAAAAATCGTAAATCCTGTTTCTCGGACCAATCGCAAGATAAACAATTTCAGAAGATGCGGAAGTCGGAGATCCGTAAACCGTTATTCCGGAAAATTGTTTTGCAAATTGAGTAAAAGCGGGAATATTTTGAACCGGCACGACAAAAGATGTTGTAATTCTTGGGCCACTGTTTTCGATGATCTTCTGATACTCTGAGATTATCTCCGAAACGTTGTTGATATCACTTTTGCTTCCACTCAAAACGATCGTGGAAAAACTCTTCAGGTAGGTGAATTTCGTGTTGGGATACATCATACTTACCAAATTTTCAAGGTCTTGAACGGACGATTGATCTTCCCATGTTATCGTTTTGAAACTTTCACTCTCTTTCAAGAAATCTATAAGACTTTCTATAGTTTTCTGTTCTTCGGCATTCGCGTTAACTATCTGGTAAGATCCTATGCTTCCTATGATCTTGTTTTGACCAAAAAGGCCTTCGATGAGTGTTTTGAAATCCTGTGCGCTTATGTTTGTGGTCGAAAGATTGTAAAAACTAACGAAATTGTTGTAAGTTCCCGTTCCCAATTTTCCAAAATTCTGAATCAACTGTGTAACAGGCGCTATGTAATAAGTACCATCCGGCAAAATTGCGTATCCTACCCCCGGCGATGAGATCATGATATCGTAAAAGGCCTCTGCCGGCGTCACGTTGCTGAGCGTTATGTTAACCGGATTATTCGCTATCGAAGGATCTATTATCAGATTTCTTTTTAGAATTCTTGAAAGATATTTTATGGCAAGACTGAAATTGGAACCTTGCTGACCCGAAAAATCTATCGATATCCTCGATGATGGACCGGTAAGAGGTAAATTTTGAGAAAGACCCAATGTAACGAACTTGATCGTTAAAACATTTCCGCTTTGGGCAGTTGAAGCACTTACTATGAATGGAAAACTAAACGTTAAGATCGATGTATCGCCTGTTGCAGATGATGTCAAGTTCATGGAATTCCAAGACATACTTCCGGAAAACTTCTGAGAGATCTTTCCGGGAAAAGAAAGTTTTAAAGTATTTCCAAGCGTACCTGAAAGATTCCACGAAGGCAAAGAATCAAAAGATAAAGCGGCGATTATCTCATTACCCGTGGATGAAAAGGAAATATTTATCAAAGTTGATCCAAAGGAAATTGAAATAAAGCCTATCAACAAAATAAGACTTATAATTTCTGTCTTTTTCATGAATCTATCCCCTCTCATCTTAAAATCAAACCTCTTGAATTAACAACGTGAAGATTTCCCGTTGACAAATCCATAATAACCACACTCCCAAAAGACGGTGCTATATAAGTTACAAGGTACGTTTTCCCCTGAAAATCAAAAATCGAATCATCGGTAAGATTCAAAGTTGTGATATTCCCACTTACGTAAAGCGTTACCATGTTAGTGATACCCTTTGCCACTCCAACAACATATATGCTGTTATTCACGATTGTAGAAAGATCAGAGTTTTTTATGAGTTCTTCAAAAGAAGTTTGATCTAATTTTATCACAAGCGGTGAGAACACGTTCAAATCAAGAGAAACTGGTTTCACTTTTTCTGTATTGACTTTCTTTTGAAGCACAGAAGAAATCTCGGCCGTCAAATTAACGGTTGCTGGAGGTCTATAACTTTGATTTTTCGGAAAGAAAAGCACGTATCCAAGGTAAGCGAAAATCCCAATTATAAAGATTATAAGGATAATGACGATGATGTTCTTCATATCACCCTCCATAGACAGTTACGACAAAACTGTCAAGAACATATTTCGTGCCGGAATTACCGTAATTTGTCCCTTGATATTCGTAAAAAATCGGTGCATTTGAACTGAAATGCATTTTTACCACGGCAACATTTGTGTAAGCATCTATCAAATTCAAAAATTCATAAGGATCTATTTTAACCGGACTTTGAAGTGTCATGGTATCCCCGGAGATCTTAAAATTTGCATCCGGAGATATTTTCAACAGTGCATTTCTCAAGTTTTGAATGGATATGTTTTTTGAATTTAAAAGGTTACCGTATTCGGAAAGTTGTTTTTTCATTTCGGAATTTTGAGAATAAAGATTTTGGAATTTAGAAATGGAACTCACGGTTTTGCTTAAAGCACCAGAAAAAGACAGTAATTCTATTAAATCAGCCACGCCTATCAAAACTATGGCCGAAAAAATCACGATGATTGCCACACGTCTGTTCATTTATAACCTCCTACTGAAATGATTTCTTCGGAAGCCTTATACCAATTTTGAGATTGCGGATAGGAAATCGAAAAAGTGTAGCCTGAATTTTCAATTATTTGCCGTTCAAGATCGAGAATTGTCGAATCATCGGAGAGTGATATCTGGTTGAAAGTCAAAAGAGTTGCCGAATTACTCAAGTAAGAAAGCGCCGAGACGGTAAAAGTCGACTGTCCGCTTATCTTATCAAGCACATCGATTGATGAATGAAATTTGTTGACTTCATTCAAATCATCCTTCATTTTTAGAAGTAATTGAGATTGAACGTTAAGGTTATTTGAATAATTTTTTATAACTTCATCAAGTCTGTTTTGAATCTGTCCTTTTGACATTGAAAGAGATATACCGGCATTTTCAAGTAAGTTTCTGTCAGCCGATATGGCATGAGTGTAAAGATCGTTCACAAACACATCTATCAATTCGTAAGATAAAAATCCAACGCCAATTATTACCGCCATTAAAATTATGAATTTAGATAATTTCATCTTTCTGTGTTTTTGGTGGTAAAAATTAACTCTTGGCATTTTGGAGTACTCCTCTCATGGCCAAACTGTAAGCCCCTGCCGGCACATCTTTTTTTAAACCGGCAAAATCACAGTAACTACTTATATTTCCCATATCTGCTTCTTTCAAATTTTTAACCCATTCATCGACATGTCCCATTTTTTCGGATACACATATAACGTTATTCACAGGCATCTGTAAAGATTGTCTTGAGATCAGCATCCTTACAAGACGTTGGACTTCATCGGAAAGTTGGAGATAATGGATATTTTCAGCCGCTGGATTATCTTCTTCGAATTCGGCAGTCCCCATGGGTATGCTGTCAATTACGATGAATCTGCCGTCTTTAAAAATTTGTATGTAAGTGGAAGCGTTATCTTCAAAGGCAAGAACGGAAATTCCGGATCCAAGTTTCTTCTCCACGAGATAATTGAATTTGAAATATCCGGCATCCAAAATATCCGGCATCGGAAGATTGGCCTTAAAGAAGAAGTTCTTAAATTTTTCAATGTCTTCATTTCTTACTATGAAAGCAGAAACGCTTAAATTATCGGTTTCTTGTAAAACATCGACATCTACTGTTATATTTGCAGAAGATATTGAAAGTTCCTTTACTATCTGAAATTTTGCCGCATCTATTATCTGATTTTTTTTGGTCATCTTTGGCATTTTCATCTGTCTGAAAAGTACTTTATCGTTGAAAATAGAAGTCACTATGAAATCTTCCACATCAACTTTAAGCGTTTTTCCAACCTTTCCAAGCGATGAGATGATCTCATTTTCGTCGACTATTTCATCGTCATCAAAAACTTTTGTCGAATACGGCACCGACACTTGATTTATGAATTGTAAGTTTTTTCCGCTTTTTTTGATCTTAACGCCTTCAATTTTGTACCTTCCGATATCTATTCCAACGTAAAAAGTTGAAAAAATTCCCAAATTCATCTTTACCATCCCTCTTCAACTTTGATAAGACCGGTAACAGGCATAACGGTGATCGTCGCAATTTTAGATCCTCTGAAATAAACTTTCATCGTACCGGATATGTATGGAACTCCCTTTGAAAAAGCAAAACTTTGACATCCATTGACATCCACAAAAGACAAACGACCCTTTTCTTTCGATTCACCTGAAGTTATGATCTTTATGTCTTTTGAAAATTCGATTTTAACCTTATCTTCTAAACCATAAGAAAGATATTTGGTGTATCTGACAAAAGAGACGATTTTTTGTATTTCCGAATGAACGATCATACCATCAATCCATTTTTTCGAGACAGGAAAGATAATTGAAAGGAGAATTGATAAAAAAACCATCAAAACTAAAAGTTCAACAAAACTCCATCCATTTTTCATCAGAAATTTTGGCCGACACCTTGTTCAAGGTTAAACATGGTCTGGTAAAGGCTGAAAACAAGGATGCCGACGAAAAGTCCTATTACGGCTATCATTGCCGGTTCTATCATAGAAACAAGTTGCTTTAATTTTACGGAAGATTCCTGATCGTAAAAATCGGCAACTTTTGAAAGCATGTCATCCACCCTTCCGGATTCCTCGCCAGTACCGACCATCTCGACGAGCAATTGCGGGAAAAATTTAGTTTTTTCCATTGCCGATTTGAGAGTCCCGCCATTTTTCAAAATGTCAGTCATTATGGGTACTTTTCTTATAAGCCTGCGACTTCCCGTTGATCGTGCCGCCATATCGACGGCTTCTATTATGGAAACACCGCTTGAAATGAGAGTCGCCAAAGTTTTGCTGAAATTAGATGAATCTTGTAGGTGTTTCAAACTTTTTATAGGCGGAATTAAATTTCCAACAAATTCTTTTGTAGCCGCGCCATAAGAAGTTCTGAAAAAATAGACAGAGAAAATCAAAACTATAACGATAACAGCCATAGCATAAAACCAATTGTCTGCGAGAAAATTGTTCGTATTCATAAGTAATGCAACAATGCCACCAACTTTGGCATTTCCAAAGGCTCTGAACAAACTGGGTAATATGAAAAGGCTTATGATCATGAGAATGACAACGGCAAAAAGAGAAACGAAAAGCGGATAAGCCATCGCGGATCTAACTTCATCTCTGGTTTTTTTCACGTGCTCGTAAAAATCCGAGACTTTGTTAAGCGTGTTATCGAGAACACCGCCACTTTCTCCGGCCCTAACAAGGTTAACAAAAATAGGATCAAAGGCGCCTGTTTCATCTATCGCCTCAGACAAAGACATTCCTCCATCTATGGCGACTAATATACTGGTAAGGATTTTTCTAAACGATGGGGTAAAAGCATTTTGCTTCGAAAGTAAGGTAATCGCATCTTTTATTCTTACCCCGGCATCCATCATCGTGGCAAGTTGACGGGTGAAAAGCACGAGATCTGGTAGTTTGGCACGCAAAGAAATACGTTTTTTCTTTGCTTTTGTAGGTTTTACACCAAGCACAACGTATCCTTGCTGCAAAAGTTTGCTTACAAGTCCTATCTCGCTTTCGGCCTCAAGATGACCCATAACAGTTTTGCCCGCTGGCGTTATGACCTTATAAACGTATAAAGCCAAAATGATCAACCCCTTTTTGGCCAATTATAACATATACTAAACCAACTTCAAATTCAGAATCATCGCTTCGGCAGGTACCTACAACTGCAGGTAGCGTGTGCTCGTAGCACTTAAGAATTGTCAATTGAGATAACGCGTAATCTGCGATTGACAAAGTCTTTTACTGTTCACTCTTCACACATCACTTCTCACCAATTGAGGCATCCTGCCCTCCACTTACGGTAAATGACAATTCGGCTTTTAGTGAGTTTGGTATATATATAAGGGGACTCCACAAGAGTCCCCTGTTTTTTTGATCTGCCAAGACCTGGAGTCGAACCAGGGACACGAGGATTTTCAGTCCACTGCTCTACCACCTGAGCTATCTTGGCAATGGCGGGGACGACGAGGCTCGAACTCGCGACCACCGGTGTGACAGACCGGCATGCTAACCAGGCTGCACCACGTCCCCACGCTGTGGTGGGAATGGCAGGGATTGAACCTGCGACCTCTTGCTTGTAAGGCAAGCGCTCCCCCACTGAGCTACATTCCCAAAATACTTGGCGCCCTCATGGGGATTCGGACCCCAGCTGCCGGCGTGAAAGGCCGATGTCCTAGGCCTCTAGACGATGAGGGCAATTTCATATGTTCAACGGAAATATCTTACATTAACACAAGGTGTTTTGTCAAGTGGCAAATTATATTCTGCTTTGTATAAAAGAAAATCTTAACTTTTCAGCACTTATATTCATAACATATTTGGTTCTATCATTATTCGATATCTTCAAACGAAAGAGGTGGGGTGATATGGACATTTCAGAGCGTGTGCGAGATATCGCACGTTCCAATGAAAGTCCTTTTGTGGTGATGGATCTCGATATAGTCGAGGATAATTACGATCAGTTGATTAAAGACATAAGTGGCGTAAGGGTTTTTTATGCCGTTAAGGCCAATTCTCATCCGAAAATAATCAAAAGACTTTACGAGTTAGGTTCTTCTTTTGATGTTGCTTCCCGTGGAGAGATAGAAATGCTGCTTAACATGGGAGTCCCAGGTTCACGGTTGAGTTTTGGAAACACGATAAAGAAGGAAGAAGACATTCGCTTTGCTTTCAACAAGGGAATAAACTATTTTGCCGCCGACGCAGAAATGGAACTCGAAAAGATCGCACGAAATGCACCTGGTGCTCAGGTTTATCTCAGACTTGCGATGAACGGTTCAGACAGCGATTGGCCGCTTTCGAGGAAGTTTGGCACTAACATCGATCATGTCAAAAAACTCGTCGTTTATGCAAATGATCTTGGCCTTGCACCGATAGGCGTTTCTTTCCATGTCGGTTCACAGTGCTACGACAAATACAGTTGGAAAGATGCTTTGATGCAGGTGGCGGATATATTCTGGTTTGCAAAACTTGAAGGCATAAAGATGACGACTATAAATCTTGGTGGTGGCATTCCGGTGAAATACGTGAGAGATATTCCAACCGTTGCCGAAATAGCGAATGTCATAAATGAAAGCATAGATGAATATTTTAATTTCACTGAAAGGCCTACTCTTTTCATAGAGCCGGGAAGATCTATGGTTGGTAACGCCGGAATTTTGGTTTCAAGAGTACTTTTAAGATCTTCAAAAGAGAAAAAAGACTGGGTTTACATAGACGCCGGTGTTTACCATGGTTTGATGGAAACGATAGAAAATCTCAGATATACTGTCGTTGTTGATGGGAAAGATGATCATCCAAAGAAAACTTTCACCCTTGCAGGACCTACCTGTGACAGCATAGATGTTGTTTACGATGAGGTTGAACTGCCAGAAGACGTAACGCTTGGAGACATTGTTTATTTCGTCAATGCCGGTGCGTACACACTTGATTACAAGACACACTTCAACGGAATCGAAGGACCTTACGCGCTTTTCTTGGACGAAGTCACCGTTAGATCAACTCATGAAACCAATGTTGCCGACAGTTAAAAAAGATGGTATAATTTAGCAGACAAATTTTTGGAGGTGTGTTGATCATGAAAGCAGTTGTTGATGAAGATGCGTGCATAGGTTGTGGAGTTTGCGAAAGTTTGTGTCCTGATGTGTTCAAACTGGGTGAAGATGGAAAGGCTCATGTCATAGCAGATGATTGCAGTTCAGGTTGCTGTGAAGATGCCAAGGATTCTTGCCCAACGGGAGCAATTTCGCTTAAGTGAATTTTTAAATACATGAGGCGGGGCAAAACCCGCCTTTTAATTTCGTTTTTAAAAATTATTTGGTATATGTTATAATCGATTTCGGATTGTTTATACTTAATCAACTTTAAATTCCGAATCATCGCTCCGGCGGGTACCTCCTCGATGTCTGGTCCTCGCGTTGCTGTGGAGGCCATCTCGGAGGCATCCTGCCCTCCGCTTACGGTAAATGACAATTCGGCTTTTAAATCGAATTAAGTATACCAACAGAAAGGGGTACAAGAGATGTCAAGGAAGTGCGATATTTGCGGTAAAGGTATTGAAACAGGTCACAGAATAAGCCATTCTCACAGAAAAACGCTGAGAACATTTAAGCCTAACCTTCAACCCGTTAGCGTTAAAGACAAAGATGGAAAGGTGAAACGTTTAATGGTCTGCACACGGTGTTTGAAAGCCGGAAAAGTTCAGCGTGTTTGACCTTTTATGTAATCTAAAATATGAAAAGCAGAGATACTTATGCGGAGGTAAATACGGGCATTTTCCTCCGCAATATTTTTGAGATATCAAAAAGATCCGGCACACATGTTGCGCCTGTTTTAAAGGCCGATGCCTATGGCCATGGCGCTGTGAAACTCGCACAAGTTTGCGAGCAAAACGGAATAGGTTTTCTGATCGTTGCTTTTTTGGAAGAGGCCATAGAAATACGTGAAAGTGGCGTGCTGCTTCCGATACTCGTACTTAATTATTTCAATCCAAAATACGCAAAAACGGCGCTTTTCAACGATTTAAGCGTTACGATATTTTCTAAAGATCAAAAAGATGCCATTTCCGCTTATCTTGATGAAGATGACAGACTTAAGGTACATCTGAAAGTAGATACTGGTATGGGAAGGCTCGGTCCAACGGCAAATGAGGCCTTTGAACTTTACGATGATATACAAAAAGACAAAAAATTCATTTTTGAAGGAATTTACACACACTTTTCCGCCGCCGATGATCCTTCGGATGTGTTAAATGCACATCAAGTCGATGAATTCAACGAATTCATCAAAAAGATCAAGAAGCCAAAATATGTTCACATCTCAAACAGCGCGGCGGCAACGTGTCTTGACATAAAGGTTGGAAATTTTTCGAGAATCGGCATAGCGGCGTACGGACTTCAACCTTCTGGAAGGATAAAAATCGATTATCTTGAACCGGTTATGAGCGTTCATTCAACTGTGGCTTTCATGAAATCGATAGACCAAGGCAGGACGATAGGTTACGGTCATACTTTCACGGCTGATAAAAAGATGAAAGTTGCAACCGTACCTTTCGGATACGCAGATGGCCTTCCAAGATCGCTTTCGAACAGAGGACACGTACTTTTAAACGGTAAACGCGCAAAAATCCTTGGAAGAATAAGCATGGATCAAATCGTCGTTGACGTTTCAAACATAGAAAATGTTAAAATCGGAGATGATGTTGTTATAATTGGAAAGAGCGGCAAAGATGAAATAACATCTGAAGAGATTGCCGAACTTGCCGGAACCATAAATTACGAGGTAGTTTGTGGAATTTCAAAAAGGGTGCCGAGAATTTACATTTGAAAAGTGGTGAATTTGTGAAATTAGGAGACCTGTTTAGCGAAGAATATCTTGAAAAACTTGGATTTTCAAACAAAAATTCGATGGGCCGTAAGATGGTCGCCGACGTTATCGAAAATGACAATGTTGAGATAGATCTCAAAGTTATAAGCAAGAGATTGCAGGAATCAAAAGATGGAAAAAAATTTCTTCTACTCACTCTTGCAGATAAAACGGGTGAATTAAGGGCTGTAGATTGGTACAACGCCGGAGAAAACGATTCGAAGATAAAGATCAATTCCATTGTAAGAATAAAAGGACGTGCAAGTGTTTACTCGGATAAACTTCAAATAGCAATAGACAAAGACAGAGATGCCATCATGATCTTGAAAGAAGGAGAGTACGATCCGAATCTTTTCCTTTCGATTACCAAAAAAGATGTGTCGATCATGTATGGCGAATTTCAGAATATGCTTTCAAATGTATCGAATAAAGAGGTCAGAGAACTTTTGAATTTTCCGTTTCAAGATGAAAAATTTGTAGAATCCTTTCTCATTGCCCCGGCCGCAATAATCGTTCATCATGCCTACAAAGGTGGCCTTCTCGAACACACGCTCGGCGTTATGAAGTTGTGTGTCGAAATGGCAAAACTTTATCCGGATGTGAATATGGACATTCTTGTCGCTGGAGCCGCTTTTCACGATCTGGGAAAGATAAAAGAATACGAGATAAAACCCTACGGTATAGAGAGAACGACCGACGGCGAATTGATAGGTCACATAGTGCTTGGCGTTGAAATGGTCCGTGAATGGTCAAGGAAAATTCCGGGACTTTCTTCAAATTCGCTTCAGCACATTGAACATCTTATCCTTTCTCATCACGGTGAGATTGAACTCGGTTCACCGACAATCCCGAAAACAACTGAAGCGATAATACTTCACAGCGCTGATGATCTTGACTCGAAGATGGGCCAAATAATGGCTTTAAAAGAAAAAAAATCTGAAAATGATTGGAGTGATTACGATAGGTATCTTGGAAGAAAGATTAAACTCAACTGGGAAAATGAAGAGTGAGAGAGAGAATTGTCCGTTGGAGACTCAAAAATGACAAAAAAACTTGTGATTGTCGAATCTCCGGCAAAAGCCAAAACGATTCAAAAATACCTCGGAAAGGATTACGAGGTTTCTTCTTCTCAAGGTCATGTGAGAGATTTGCCGGAATCAAAATTCGGTGTTAAGATAAACGGTAAAATAGAACCGGAATTTGAAATAATAGAGGGAAAAGAAAAAATAGTAAAGGAATTAAAAAACCTTTCGAAAGATAAAGAAGTACTGCTTGCAACGGATAACGACAGAGAAGGAGAATCCATAGCGTGGCATCTTGCAGAGATCCTTGGACTTTCCGTAAAAGATAAAAACAGAATAGTCTTCAACGAAATAACCGAAAAAGTCATAAAAGAATCCGTTAAAAGCCCAAGAAATGTGGATCTGAAGATGGTCGATTCTCAATTGACAAGAAGAATTCTCGACAGAATCGTCGGATACAAGGTAAGTCCCATCCTTTGGAGAGTTTTTAAGGGTAAGTTAAGTGCCGGAAGGGTACAATCGGCAGCCTTAAGAATGCTCGTCGATCAAGAAAAGAAAGTGCGCACATTCAAGCCACAACAGTATTACGAGATTAAAGCACAGATCTTTGGAGAGAAGACAAAACTAAAAAGTTTTGACAGAGAGGATCTCGATAAAAAACCTTTCAAAAAAGCAGATGAAGCCCAAAAAGCCTTTGATTACATTTCAAAATCAAAATTTAAAGTCATCGATGTCGCAAATGCAGAGATAAAGGTAAAAGCACCACTTCCTTTTAAAACAAGCACACTTCAACAGACTGCTTCTTCAGTGTTAGGTTTTACGGTTTCGAAAACCATGAAACTTGCCCAGGAACTTTACGAAGGCGTTGATTTGGACGGAGAAATGACGGCTCTCATAACGTACATGAGAACAGACTCTTACAGAATATCTGATCTGGCCAAAACAGAATCTAAAAAGTACATAGAAAAGCATTTCGGCAACGATTTCATTGGTTTAAACAGAGTCATCAAAAACGCCGAAAATGCTCAGGATGCCCACGAAGCCGTAAGACCGACGTATCCGGATATAAATCCGGAAAAATTAAAGGGCAAACTTTCAAAAGATCTTTTGGCACTTTACTCGTTGATATGGAAAAGATTTATGGCTTCTCAGATGTCCGATTCTACTTACAAGAAAAGTACGATTACCGTATCTGACGAACAAAATCGTGCGATCTTCACAGTGGAATTCAGAAAAAGAATATTCGACGGTTTTGAGCGTGTGGATGACACAAAAGGAGAGACAAAAACTTTTCCTGATATCAAAAAAGGACAGAATGTCAACGTTGAAGATCTTTCCGTTGAAGAAGAGATGACTTCCCCTCCACCAAGATATACCGAAGCGACACTTGTGAAAAAACTTGAAACGGCTGGAATAGGCAGGCCAAGTACTTATGCGACTATAATACAAACTTTGCTTGACAGAAAATACGTCGTCCGAGATAAAAAAACGCTTATCCCTACTTTTCTTGGCATAATCGTGAGTGAATTTTTATCCAAAGAGTTCGCAAAGATAGTTGATCTTAAATTCACGGCGACTATGGAAGAGGAACTCGATCTCATAGAAAAAGGGAAAGAGAACTGGCAAAAAGTACTCAAGAATTTCAACACGGACTTCGAATTGAATCTCAATAACGTAAAGGCAAACCTGAAGGATTCATTTATTTCAATAGAAACAAATGTCAAAGCACCGGACGGTACTTACATGTATCTCAAATACGGCAGATACGGACCTTACCTTGAATCAAAAAACGGCGATCACAAAATGAGCATACCATCCGGATCAAAAATAGATTATGACTGGCAAAAAGTCAATATAGAAATTGCGAAACCAGAAATTTTGGATGAAAAATGTCCCAAATGTGGCGCTCCTCTTGTTAAAAGGATGGGCAGATACGGAGAATTCATATCTTGCAGCAGATATCCAGAATGTGATTACACAAGGGCAATACCAAAATATGCCCGTGGTAAATGTCCAAAGTGTGGTGGAAACGTTGTAGAAAGGAAAAGCAAAAAAGGGAAAACTTTCTTCATTTGCGAAAACAATCCTGCGACGTGTGATTTTATAAGTTGGTATGAGCCTTCGAATTACAGATGCCCCGAAGACGGAGAAGTACTTTATTACAAAAAGAAAAAGGGATCCGAGGTTCTCTTTTGTCAAACTTGCAAGAAAGAGTACGAAGAATCGGACTTAAAGAAAGACTGATTTTTGCTTCTTTAGCGTCTATCATAACGGCCATCTCCATGCCGGGGATGGTTTCTTCTGTTTTTGTCTGGTTTGGTCTTGTTCCGCTGTTTTTTGCCTTAAAAGACGATCGTGATTTTAAATTGCACGTTTCCTTTTTTCTGGGCTGGTATTTCGGCATACTTTATATGGGCCTGTCGATGTACTGGCTTTTGCCTACTCTTGTCAAAAACATAGCGCTTTTCAATAATTTTCCTGCCATATTTGGTGTATTGGCATTTGTGATGTTTGCCATCATAGAAGGATTATTTTTTGGCGCTTTTACCTTTTTTTACGTTTTACTTCAAAAGAAATCGAAGCATGTCCCATGGGTCATCCATATGCTTTCAATGGCAGGAATTTACATCATATTCGAATTTTTAAGAGGATACGGTGCGACAGGCTTTACAGGTTCTATGCTTTCAGAAGCACTTTACAATGAAATAGGCACTTTACAGATAGTATCATTTGTTGGAGGTCTGGGACTTACATTTCTCATTTTTTTATCCAATTACTTAATTTACAGATTTTTATCGAAGAAGAATTTAAAAGGCCTTCTCATAGTTTTGATCGTTATAGCGTCTTCATATGTTTTTTCGGCTTTTTACCCTTACATGATAAAGCCAGATCAGGGTAGAAAAATCTCAATAGGAGTTGTACAACCCAATCTTTCCGTTTCACAAAGATATTCGATGAGTTCGCAACAGATCTTCAAAGATGTCAAATGGGGCATAACTTCCCTTGCAACAAAGACGAAGATCATCTTTTTTCCGGAAGGTACTTTTGAATACGAGATATCTGGAACAGGTATTTATTCTGATTTAAAAACACTTCTGAAAAACGAAAATGTACATGCCATTATAGGATATCCGTCATCCAAGAACGGTAAAATTTACAATTCCGCAGGCCTTTTTGATGAAAATGGACTTAACGATATTTATTCAAAGCACATCCTCGTGCCATTCACCGAAACACTACCCTATCCTCAAATATTCGGCATCTTTGGTTTCTTAAAACTCAGTGAGTTTTTCACCCCGGGAAATAAATTCACCGTTTTTAATTTTGACGATTTGAATTTTTCAACTGATATATGTTTTGAAAGTTACTTTGGATGGCTTTCAAGGAAATTCACGAATGAGGGGGCACAATTCATAGTCACGATAACCGACGACAGTTGGTTCGATCAAAAGACTGCCCTTATACAGCACTTTTCTCAGGACGTTGTAAGAGCCGTGGAGAACAGAAAATGGATAGTGCAAGTTGCCGATACCGGAATAACCGGATCGATCAATCCTTACGGTCAGATAGTCGATCAATTGCCGGTTCATCAAAAGATAGCGTCGACCTTCGATATTTATCCAAACAACGTGAAAACATTTTACGACATGTTTGGTAACCTCATGATTTGGCTTTCAATCGGATTTGTAATCCTCGAATTGATAGTCATGATGGTCATAAAAAATGGCATATAACAAATGGCAAGTGCGGCTGAAAAAACAGCCTCTTTCAATGAGAGGCTGTTTGTTTTTGTGTATTTGTATTTTCCGAATCACCTTTGGTCATTATCTCTTTTACTTTCTCACCGACTCCACCTTTTCTGCCCGGAACGCAAAGATCGAATGAGGCATGTTGCTCAACTATTGCATGCGCATACGCCGCACATCCTGCGTAACCGCACATACCGCAATTTGCCCCGGGTAAAACCTTGATTATTTCTTTAACTTTAGGATCTTCTTTTACCTCGAATTTTTTCGCGGCCACAGAAAGTGCTAAACCTATTCCAAAACCCATTATTCCAAGTATCAAAATAGAATAAACAAATGTCATCATGTCACTCACGCCTTTATCATACCGTTAAATGCCATGAAACCCATCGAAAGCACAAAAGCCGTTATGAAAGCGGCCGGCATACCTTCAAAAACAGGGGGAAGTTCGTCTATGCTAAGTCTTTCTCTTATAGATGCAAATAGAATTATCGCAAGAGCGTAACCGAGGGCCGAACCGACCGTGTTGAAGATCGTCTGCATGAGATCGTAACTTTGATTGAGATTCAAGAGCACAACACCAAGCACGGCGCAGTTCGTTGTTATCAAAGGTAAGTATATCCCAAGTGCGTTGTAAAGCACAGGATTTGTCTTTTTAACGAAGATCTCTATGAATTGCACAAGTGCCGCTATAACAAGCACAAAGACCAGTATTTGTAAAAATTCCAAATGCCAGGCAATGAGCAAAAGGTTAAGTACCCATGCAGATATGCCCGAAACGACCATGACGAATATAACGGCTATCGACATTCCAACTGCCGTGTCTATCTTTTGAGAAACCCCAAAGAAAGAACACATACCAAGGAATCTTGAAAGTAAAAAGTTGTAAACAAGCATTGCAGAAAACATCAAAGCAAAAAGTTCACCAAAATTTGCATTCATTTGCTTTCATCTCCTTGAACTTTCTTCTGGCTTCTCATCTTTCCTATGTATCTGAAAAGCCCCATATAAAGTCCTATGACTAAAAAGGCCCCCGGAGGAAGTGCCACGACAAAGACGTTGTAAGCCGAAGACCAGATATGATATCCAAAGATCGTACCGGCATCGAAAAGTTCTCTTGTTATTCCTATTAACATTATGGCTCCAAGAAAACCTATGCCCATACCAAGGCCATCAAGAAAAGATTTCCACGGGCCATGTTTGGAGGCAAATGCTTCGGCACGCCCAAGCGGAACGCAGTTGACGACTATCAAAGGTATGTATATTCCAAGACTTACCCACAAACTATAGGTATAACCGTGCATTAAAAGGTTTATCATTGTGACAAATGCTGCTATTATGGATATGTAGACAGGTATTCTTATCTCATTTGGAATGATATTTCTTACAAATGATATAAAAAGATTTGAAATGGCAAGCACGCCAAGCGTGGCCAGTCCCATACCAAGTGCGTTTTCAGCACTTGTCGAAACGGCAAGCACGGGACACATACCTAAAACTTGAACAAATGTCGGATTTTGTTTTATCCATCCAGCCGTTAATACGGCCAAATTAGTTTCGCCATTTTGATTAGCCATCACTTTACCTCCTTTTCAAGGAATTCATACATGGCATTCAATGTGTTTGCAACAGAACGTGGAGTTATCGTCGCTCCGGTCATAACGTCGCTCGTAACGACAATCCCTTCTTTTTTGTAAGTTGAAATTTCAGATTTGTAATTTGATGGCAGCGGGAAAAGATCTGCATCTTTGTTTACTTTTACGACATCTTTGAGACCTGAATTTGGTATATCAAAAAATCTGCTTCTGACATCCGGATCGTTTATCTTTGCGCCAAGGCCCGGTGTTTCAGTTGAATAATCTATCACATCTATGGCATTTTCAAGGAATCCTCCATTTTGTTGCTGGATAAAAGATGCAACGGTTACAACTCTTCCACCAAAACCTATACCGTAACCCGTTAAGACGTAGATGTTGCTTCCGTCCTTTCCTTTAAACAGATATGCTGGAGAAAGCACGTATCCCGGCAATTTGGTGTTAG
Organism: Athalassotoga sp.; assembly: GCF_049965695.1. Classification (NCBI taxonomy): domain Bacteria; kingdom Thermotogati; phylum Thermotogota; class Thermotogae; order Mesoaciditogales; family Mesoaciditogaceae; genus Athalassotoga; species Athalassotoga sp. The sequence goes on from NZ_JBMFWB010000011.1 coordinate 27,504, forward strand.
AGTAAAGCACGCCAGAAGGATTTGATTTCCATATTTTAGCGTTAAGTTCGGCCATCGTTTCAGGTATCTGGCTTTGACTGACAAGCAACTGCCCCGTCGTCTGATCTGTAAGCACAAACTTTATAGCCTCAAACTTGGCGTTCAAGTCAGCCTTGGCAATGGGAGCGTAAGTCATAAGATAAACGCCGGCAAGTATAACTCCTATTACGACCATCACAGTCGTTAAAATTAAAGCAATCTTGATGTGATTAGCCATTTTCTTTCACCGTCCCGAAGACCCTTCTTTTTGTGAACTGGTTTATGAATGGCACAAGTGCATTCATGAGAATTATGGCGAAATTAACACCTTCCGGATACGCACCTATGTATCTTATAAGTACAGTTATAACGCCAGCCCCTATTCCGAAGATCCATTTTCCTCGCGGTGTGACAGGGCTTGTGACCGGATCTGTCGCCATAAAGAGAGCACCTAACATTAAACCGCCAACCATTATCGAAGTTAAAGGATCGTAATAAGCGGAAGGATTGGCCATCCAGAAAATAGCCGATAGCACAAATGTCGTTCCTATATAGGCCACAGGTATTTCATAAGAGACTACCTTTCTCCACCATAAATAAAGGAAACCTATTATCAAAAGTAAAGCACTTGTTTCACCTGCGGAACCAGGAATTATTCCAAGAAATGAAGTCCAGTTCAAACCATGGAAAAGTTGTGTTGCGGCCGCAACACCGTGCAATTTCGCCTCTCCCAAAGGAGTTGCCGTTGTCGCCACATCATACGCCGGCGCCCAGAAGTGAAGCCAGTTAACTTGCGGCCATGTTATCATGGCAACCGGAAAGGAGATGTACATGAAAAGACGTCCAACTAATGCTGGATTGAAAGGGTTGTTACCAATACCTCCGAATATCTCTTTACCTATTATTATCGCAACTAAAATACCCGTGGCCATTGTCCACCATGATATTCCGGCCGGTACGTTGAAAACAAGCAAAAGCGCAGTAACCGAGGCCGAAAGATCCGGAACAAAATCTTTTTTCTTTCTGAAAACCCTCATCACAAAAAATTCCAAAAACTCTGCAAAAGCCATAGCTCCTATTTCCAAAAGCAGCATGTACCATCCCCACATCAAAACTGCCAATATGGCTGCCGGGGTTAAAGCTATCAACACATCCAACATTATCCTTCTTGTCGATATATTATCGTGGATGTGAGGAGCCGGCCCTGTCAAAAGTTTCATCCGATCATCGCCTCCCCAATGTTCTGACGACGAGTTTTGCCGTCTTGAAAGCCTTGACATGATCTATGTTGGCAGGACACACGTAGGCACATGATCCGCATTCTATGCAATCCATAAGATGTGTTTCCTTCATCTCGTTGAACATTTTCTTCTTGAATTGTTTGTAAAGCAGGTAAGGCTCGAGATTTGTCGGACATGCGTCAACACACCTGTAACATCTTATGCAATTTGTCTCTGCGGCTTTTTTCACAATCATTTCGGGTAAAACGGTTATGCCGGAGGTACCTTTGGATATGCCGATATCAAGCGACTCAACTGCCACGCCGGTCATAGGCCCTCCAAGGATAACCCTTTGTGTGTCTTCGGTTGGAGAAGCATAATTCACGAGATCTGACAGAGGAGTGCCTATTCTTGCAAAAACATTTTTAGACGCTTTAACGCCTTCTCCCGTTATGGTTAATCCTCTTTCTATCAAAGGTTCACCATATTCAAGTGCCCTGTAAATGGCCCTTGCTGTGGAGACGTTATCCACGACAACACCCACATCCATCGGCAGACCGCCTGATGGTACCTCTTTTTTTGTTATCGCGTATATGAGATGTTTTTCAGATCCCTGAGGATATTTTGTCGGAAGCACAACGATTTCTATTCCCATAGGATCCCCGGCCTTTTTCATTGCCTCTATGGCATCGGGTTTGTTTTCTTCTATGCCTGCGAATATTTTCGTTGCCCCAATGGCTTTTGCTATTGCAACCCCACCTTTACAGATTTCGTCGGCATACTCGACCATCATGCGATGATCTATCGTAAGATAAGGCTCACATTCTGCTCCATTTAAGATAACGGTATCAACTTTTTTGGAAGGAGCAAGTTTAACATGGGTTGGAAAGGTCGCACCACCAAGTCCAACTATGCCTGCTTCGACGACACGTTTTTTGATCTCATCAGGCGTATAATCGGTATATGGTTTTACAGGATCGAGTTTGATCCATTCATCTGCTTTGGTTTTTTCTATCACAACCATATCCGCCGGTCTTCCAGTAACGGGATGTTTTTCTTTCTTTATTTCCACAACCTTTCCGGTAACCGGAGAATGGAGCGGGACGGAAACAAAACCATCGGCATCGGCAATTCGCTGACCGGTTTTAACCTCGCTTCCTGCCTGAACGATCAACTTTGGTGGATTACCGGCATTCTGGGCAAGAAAGAGATAAAAACGTTTTGATGACTCCATCTTCTCAATTTTGGAATCTTTTGCCAATTTTTTCGTTGGCGGATGGATTCCTCCCTTGAACTTCCAGACTATCAAGATATCTCATCTCCTTAAATTTTGAATATTTTCAAGTTTTTCTTTACATCCTCAATGTGTTGTTTTTGTGCTTCGTAACCTTTTCTGTTCATCAGAGCGTAAGTATTTTGTTTCCCGAGTTCTACGCCAGGTTGATCAAAGGTATTTATGTTGTAGAGAAAACCCATGACAGTTACAAGCAATTCGTAATAGCCAAAAAATCTTCCGATTTCAGTCTCATCTATTGAATCAAAGGAAATGGTAAGATTTGGTCTTCCGTGTTCCAAAAGTGCAAGTGATGTTGCTTCCTGTTCATAATTTATGAGATCCTTCATTTCGTTGTTGCAAAGGTAAGAAAGTTCTTTTCTGTCCTGATGAACGACAGGAATTTTCAAATTTCTTCTGAATGACTCTACTCGCAAAAAAGTTATAACTTTGTCATTTGGGCCTTCCATGTAAAGTTGAACCTGTGAATGTTGATCTATCGTTCCAAGAGATTTTATAGGAGTTTGTCCGGCATTAACCGTTTCTCCAGTCAAAGACTTTTCTTTTCCAAGTGATTCTGCCCATAACTGCCTGTACCAATCGGCAAGCGTGTAAAGTGCGTTTGAATAAGGCATCATGACGGAAATGGATTTGCCACTGCGGGAATAAAGGTAATGAATTGCCGCATTAAGCAATACAGGGTTTTTGAAGGTATCATCCTCGTTTTTGAATCTGTCAACTTCTTCCTGTGCACCATCAAGCATTTTTTTTACGTCAACGCCCGTTGAGGCCCCACTCAAAAGACCAACGGCGGTTAAGACGCTGAATCTTCCGCCAACATTTGAAGGCACCTCAAGTGCCGGAATATTTTCATCTATTGAAATTTTTCTCAGCACGCCTTCATTTGGATCTGTCGTGAAAACAAGATGTTCCCGTGGATCAAGACCGCGTGCCTCAAGAATGCCTCTTACGACGAGGTAATTTGCCATAGTCTCAGAGGTTGAACCGGATTTGCTGACGATGTTGAAGACGCTTTCGGCTGGATCTACGATATCCAAAATTGATGCTATGTGTTCCGGATCAACGTTATCCATCACAAAAAATCTTGGAAATCCATTTCTTTTATCTTTTGGCAAACTGTTCCACATAGGATGAAACAACGCGCCAAAAACAGCCTGATTGCCCAAAGCCGATCCGCCTATGCCGACGAGCACGAAATTCTCAAATTTTTTGCATTTATCTGCTACCTTGAGAATTTGTTCAAGATGTGAAGAATCTTTAAAAACCTTTACAAAGCCTGGAGGATTTTGCCTGAAATTTTCCAAAAAAGCATGAAGCCTGCCCGTAATACCTTTTATGTCTTCGTATTTTATGCCATCAAGCAAATTCTCACCAAGAGCGTTGGTGAAGTCGAATTTCAAAATCAATTCCTCCTTTCAATATGTCAAAAGACTTTTAACATCGTAATTTCTAAGATTTTTTCTTGGTTCAAGGAAAGAGAGTTCACCAAGAAAAGCCATACCACAAACGATGCCTCCCAATTTCTCAACAAGATGTGCCATAGCAAGCGAGGTTCCGCCTGTTGCAAGTATATCATCTATTATGACAACTTTTTCATTAGGATCGATGGCATCAACATGCATTTCGATCTTCGCTTTGGCGTATTCGAGGTAATATTCTTCGTTTACTGTAAAATAAGGTAATTTACCGGGTTTTCTTATCGGAACAAATCCAACCTTTAGATTATACGCTATGGGCGCCGCGAAGATGAATCCTCTTGCTTCAGCCGCGACTATTTTATTTGGACTCCATTCGGCGACAATTTTTGACATTTCTTCAATCGCAAAGGCAAAAGCTTCCGGACTCTTTAAAAGTGGCGTTATATCTTTAAATGCGACTCCATCCTTCGGAAAATTCTGAATGTCCCTTATGTAAGATTTCAAGTCTAACAACGTTTACACTTCCTCCCGATCGAATTTACACATAAAGTATGATATCACAAAAATGGTCTTTGTGATATATACCCATGCGTGTTGACAACATAAGTTTTTTGTGCTATGATTTTTCAAAAGGATTTTTGGAGGCAAAGCATGTTCGTTTTTTCTAAAACAAATAACAATAATAATCCGATCGACACTGGTCGATTGGGTTGATTTTTGATAAAAGAAATTCCCAATAGGCCGGTGAAATAAAATCACCGGCCTTAATTTTTGTATAGGAGGTATGCGGATGAAAGAAGAAGAATTACTTAAAATCATCAAAGAAAAAAATGTAAAGATCGTGAGACTTCAATTTACGGATCTGGATGGTACGCTAAAGCAGGTAAGCGTTCCAACTTCGGATATCAACCGTGTGCTCGATAACAAAGTAATGTTTGATGGTTCTTCCGTTGAGGGTTTTGCGAGAATAAACGAATCAGACATGTATCTGAAACCAGATTTATCAACATTTACTTTAATTCCATGGGAAGATTCAAAAGCGGCAAGGATCATATGTGATGTTATGGAACCAGATGGAAGTAATTGTAAAGAATCTCCAAGGTACATTCTAAAAAAGGTCGTCGATCAGGCACGCCAAATGGGTTTTGATGCCCATGCTGGACCGGAACCCGAATTTTTCATCTTCGAAGGAGATGGCCTTAATCTTAAAAATGCTTTTGTCGATTCCGGAAGTTATTTCGATATGCTGCCTCTAAGCAGAAGCGAACTTGCAAGACGTGAAATAGTTCAAACACTTGAAGAAATGGGATTTCAGGTTGAGGCAGATCATCATGAGGTTTCTCCTTCACAACACGAAATAGATTTCAGATACGCGGATATTTTAACAACCGCAGATAGAGTTCAAACATTTAAACTTGCAGTTAAAACAATAGCGATAAAAAATGGGTTACGTGCAACTTTTATGCCAAAGCCCATAGAAGGTATAAATGGTTCTGGAATGCATGTACATGTAAGTCTTTTTAAAGACGGACAAAATGCTTTTTACGATCCGAGCGGGGAATACCAGTTAAGCGAAACTTTTACACATTTTGTCGCAGGTCTTCTTGAACATTCAAGGGCTATAACGGCCATAACAAATCCGACCGTTAATTCTTACAAAAGGCTTGTCCCCGGCTATGAAGCACCCGTAAATGTTGCGTGGGCAGTAAGCAACAGGTCTGCTCTCGTAAGAATTCCTCAGGCAAGGGGTGAAAGAACAAGGCTTGAGTACAGAAGTCCTGATTCTTCATGCAACGCTTATTTGGCTTTTGCAGTCATTCTCGCCTCCGGACTTGATGGCTTGAAAAGAAATCTTATGCCTCCAAAGCCGATAAATCAAAATATATTCAAAATGAGTGATTCGGAGAAAACAGAAAACAAGATAAAATCTCTTCCTTCAAATCTCATTGAAGCACTCGAACTTTCAAAAAAGGATAAGTTAGTGGTGGAAACCCTTGGAGAAAAAGCCTTTGAGATCTTTTTAAGGATGAAAGAAACGGAATGGAAGAAATTTTCTACGGCAGTTACAGATTGGGAAATAAGAGAATACTTTGAAAATGTTTAAGTATATGCTAAATAGGCAAAATTTAGATCTCGAATCGCAGCGATGGCATGTAGCGTGTGGAAAAAATAGTAACGCGTGATCAGTGAACAGCGGGTGGCTCGTAGCACGTGGAAAAAACAGTGACGCGTAATCTGTAATCATACTGCTCACTTTTCACTGCTCACCGATCACAATTTTATGTCATCCTGCCCTGCGCGATGGTAAATAAGCATTCGGCTTTTAAAGTGAGTATATACACAGTTAGACTTTTAAGGCAAAATTGTTATATAATTTAGCGAAAGGAGTGATCAAGTATGGAAATTAAAGTTCCTCTTGATGTTCCGAAGGATAAACGTATAGAATACACCAAAAATTACGAAGAAATGACGCATGGCATTGGCAGGTTGATGCTTTTTGCCGGAGATCAAAAAGTTGAGCATTTAAACAAAGATTTCTATGGCAAAGGTATATCCATAGACGATGCGGATCCAGAACATCTTTTTAAAATCGCCAGTAAGGCTAAAATCGGGATTTTCGCAACACAACTCGGTCTGATAGCCAGATACGGAATGGATTACAGGGAAGTCCCGTATCTTGTGAAGTTGAATTCGAAGACAAACATCGTTAAAACGGATCAAATGGATCCATTTAGCAACCAATGGATAGATGTCGATCAGGTTGTTAAATTCAAAAAAGAAACGGGGTTAAAGATATTAGCCGTTGGATACACGATATACCCGGGCAGTAAATATGAAGGAGATCTTTTAAGGCAAGCAGCCCAGATTGTGTACAAGGCTCATGAAAATGGTCTTGTCACCGTTATATGGGCATATCCACGCGGAATAGCCGTAACGGATGAACTCGATCCTCATCTCATAGCAGGAGCAACAGGCATAGTTGCAACTCTTGGAAGTGATTTTGTTAAAGTCAACTATCCAGAGGTCAAAGATGGAGGAAATGTGGCAGAATTGTTCAAAGAAGCAGTTATGGCTGCCGGAAGAACAAAGGTTTTGTGTGCAGGTGGGCCAAGTATAGATGTCAAAGCATTTCTTCAAAGGCTTCACGATCAAATCTTCATAAGTGGGGCATCCGGAAATGCAACGGGAAGAAACATTCACCAAAAATCTCTTGACGAAGCCATAAAAATGTGTAATGCAATTTATGATATAACGGTGGAAGGTAAAAGCGTTGATGAAGCGATAAAAGCATTTTAGAAAACAGGCTCTCAGTTGAGAGCCTGTTTTTTTCAATCAAAGTTTTAATATTTGGGGCCTTTTGTAATTTCTTCCATTTATTTGCACATCTTGATAAGGCCATGTGCTGTTTTCATTCACACTGAGAAGTTTCATTCCTGATTCTGTCCTTACGTAAGTATCTTCCAATTTTGTCCCCGTTATGGTCGGGTTCCATGCAAAAGACATTCCGTTTGATATCTCAAATGGCATGTGAGGTGTTGCAACAATTTCACGCGTTTTATATCCTGCGATTCCTCCTTGATGGTGCAATCTCCATTCATCTGGGTAACCATGAGAAGAATAAGATTTCTCTATTTCAAAGAAAACCTGCCCAATTGAATTTGATCTGTACGTTGCATCCAAAATTTCACTTTCAACTTGCATGTTTACCATGTATTGTTTTTCAAACTTTTCGTCCTTTTCGAATTCGATCGTTCTCGTCGAAGAAATTATTAAACCATACATTTTTGCGCATATTGACCCAAAACACCTTTTTCCGATCTTCACGTTCCTCGGAAGATTATGTCTGTAAGTAGTCCTGCTCTCGTCACCAAAAACAAGCACAAGTAAAGAATCGAGACCTTCATTTGCAAGTTCTTGTTCTATAAGTCCTTTCCCCTGGAGTTCTGTCATCTGCGGTGTGATCCTTTTCATAGCCCTTTCAAGTGCAACAGCACTTTTTCTTCCAACCTCAGCATATCTCTGAATTTCATATTCACTTAATTTTATCCTTGAATTGATCAAAAATTCGGCAAATTGTGGATCTGCTTCGAAGAGTATGTTTTGATCGTCTAAAATTTTTCTAATTGCACCGTTGGGATCTGAAAACCATTCAAATTCTATAACTTTTAAATTGCCGGGCAGTTCCTCTTTTTTCAATCTTGCTGCCTCTATATTTTTCGTGATAACGTAAGCATCATCAGCCGTAACAAGCAACCACGCAGAACCCGTTGAATCGGTCAGAGCTATGTAAGATCGCGCTCCAGATGTCAACCACGCGAAATTTTCAACTGACGAGATCACCGCTCCTTTTTTCCCTCGTGAATGTATGTATGATCTCACCTTTTCTATCTTTTTTGTAACATCTTCTTCCCTTGTCAATTTTTATCCCTGCCTTTATCTGTCAATTTTAAGAATATTCTGTCAAAATTTCTGTCCGAAGAGTTTATGGATCTAACCGGAATTTTAGATTCGGAGATGAGTTTTATTATTTTTTCAAGTTCATTCCCGTCCGAATAGAAGAACTTCATCGTGTTTCCAGTCATCTCAAGTTTAATTCCACTTTTATCGAAAAAAGCCTTGTAATTTTTGGAATCATTTTTTTCTACTTCAACGATAAGATCCTTTTGATCTTCTGCCATGATGGAAAGTTCAGCAGGTGCCCCAAAAGCAACAAGTTGCCCAAGATTAAGAATCGCTATTTTTGTCGCCAATTCTTCAACTTCACTGAGAATATGAGTTGTAAATACAATGGTCTTGTTTGAAGCGTTAATCTCTTTCAAAAGTCTCTTAACGGTTAGAGCACTTTTTATGTCGAGTGAAGCCGTTGGTTCATCAAGAAATACAACCTTTGGATCGTTCATCAAAGCACGCACGATGTTGACCCTTTGCTTCATACCGAAGGAAAACTTTCCTACTTTTTTATTTCTCCATTCCCACATTTCAACATCTTTCAAAAGTTTTTCGGCCCTTTTTAGAGCTGTTTCTCTTGATAAATGATACAATTCTCCAAAGAAAACCATATTTTCCATAGCCGTTAACCTATCGTAGAGAATGAAATTCTCAGAAACAACGCCTATCTGCTCTCTGACTTTTTTGGGATATTTCTCTATATCGTATCCAAAAATTTCGACTTTTCCTTCGTAGTGCTTTAAAAGTGTCGTCATTATTTTCAAAAGTGTTGACTTTCCCGCCCCATTTGGACCAAGTATTGCAAGAAATTCACCGCTTTTTATTTCAATGGAAATATCTTTAAGAACATCAAAATCACCGAATCTCTTTTTTAAGTTTTTAACCTGGATATCGTTCAAAAAAATCACATGCCTTTCAACAAATACAAAGATATTATATACTAAATTGTTTTTAAAAGTGAAATGTAAACAGTTAAGAGTGACGCGTGATCGGTAATCAGCAAAACAGCACGTAGCGGGTAGCCGGTAGCATGTGGAATCGCCGGAATCGCCTTTTGTCTTTGACTGCTTACTCGTTAACGATTACGCGTCACAAATTTCTCTAATGTCTGATCCTTAATCTCTGTTTTTTTTTACGTGCCACGAGCTACACGCTACCTGCCATCGCTGCGATTCGGAATTTAAAACTGGTTCAGTATACATGTTTTATGATGCTAACTATGTATCCTAACACTTTGCCAGCAACGCGAATGCTTTCTCTTTTGATCGCGCTGTACGTCAATTCAAATAAAAACGTCAAAAAAACGGCCGAAACGGTGAAAACAAATGGAAGTGAAAGACCATAAACCGTGATTATGATAACTGTGTCAAGAAATAAGAGAATCACGTCTGGAATTTTAGGGTTTTCGTTGGACTTAACCTCAAATTTTTCTATTATGTTATGTATGAATCTTGAAAAAACCTCCACCATGAAAGTCACAAATATAAAAGCAAATATAACCCAGAAATTAGCCCAAAAATCGTTGAGATATCTGGAAACCGTAAATCCCACTATCCACGGAAATCTGGAAAGAATTAAGACAATTGCTACAAAGATCGGACTTGAAGATATAGAAAGAGGCTGATCGTTAAACCTTAAGATCAAGGACAACGACAGCGGAACAATGAAAAGCACAAAAAACAACGCCCCTCCTATGTCGTTAAAGGCAAAAACAAAAATAGTTGAGACCACGATAACTTTTATCCATTCTGAAAATGAACGCTCTCCCGCATAAACAAGAGGAATAAGGCTTAAATAACTTACGACCGTGCCAATTCCAGCGATCAATTGCATGGTATAAATCAAAGCCGTTAAGCCACCAAGGATAGCACCTTCAGATATTTCAGATATTCTTTGCGACTCACGTCTATAATCCAAAGTATCACCTCCAGACATGACGCGATCTTTTTTAATTATACCATCAAAAACATAAAAAAGATTCCGGCCGTCAGGCCGGAACGATTGTTAACGTTGAAAAATATGATTGCAAGTATACTGAACCAACTTTAAAAGCCGAATGCTTATTTACCATCGCACAGGGCAGGATGCCATAAAATTGTGATCGGTGAGCAGTGAAAAGTGAGCAGTATGATTACAGATTACGCGTCACTGTTTCTTCTATATGTCGCCTTTGTCCAGCAACTCTCGCATTCGCCCTTCGGTGTCTGGTCCTCGCAAGTTGCGGAGGCCACCTCGCGGCATCATGCTCTCCGCCCGCTGTCATTCCAGTCGAAGAACTGGAATCGCCTTTTGTCTTTGACTGCTTACTCGTTACCGATTACGCGTCGCTGTTTTTTTTACGTGCCACGAGCTACATGCTACCTGCCATTAGGGGTACCTGCCATCGCTGCGATTCGGAATTTGAATTTTGTTTGGTATATCTCATTCGTACCTTAATGCTTCGACGGGGCTCTTTTTAGAAGCCATATAAGCAGGATACAATCCGAAGAACAAACCTATGGCAACTGATACTCCAAATGAAAGCGCTATGCTTGGCCACGTGATGATTACCATAAGTCCCAACCCGCTTGCAAGATATGTCACTATCATGGCAATGAGGAAACTAAAACCAACTCCTATCGCTCCGGCAACTATGGTTATGAACATACTTTCTACAAGGAATTCTCCCAAAATCCTTCTTCTTGTCGCTCCCATAGCCATTTTGACACCAATCTCTTTTGTTCTTTCGGTAACTGATACAAGCATGATGTTCATTATTCCTATACCACCGACTATCATTGAAATGGCTGCTATAGAAGCAAGCAACAAGGTTAAAACATCTGTTGTCTGACTTACGGTCGACAAAATTTGATTTTGACTTATGACACGATATTGATTGGAGTTTTGAAGTCTCATATAAAGAATGTTGTTGATCTCTGATACCGCATCTAATGCCGTATTTGCAGATTTTGCGGATGCAATTATCTGAGAAACACCACCATTCAGTTGGATTAATCTTGCCGAAGCCGTTGTGTATGGAATCATAAGCATGGTATCCGGGTTAAAAGTGAGTTTACTTCCAGTCTCCTGCAATTCTCCTATTATGGTAAGGGCAACCTTAATATTTCCATTTGTGACGTAGATCGTTTGCCCAACAGGATTTTGATTTCCGAAAAGTGTAGTTGCTATTGTGTTACCTATGACTGCGACGTTGGCGTAATTTTGCTCATCCTGTTGGGTTATGAGCCTTCCATATTGGATTGGAAGTCCAAGAATCGAAAATGTGTCCGGATACGCTCCAAATACGGTGGCCACGGTATTTGTGGCCTGATAAAGGATGTTAAAACTTTTTTGAAGAACAGGCGTTACAGTCCCAACATCGGGTGCCATATTTTGAATGTTTTGAACATCCGTTTCTTGAAGTACACTTGTCAAAACGGATGCAGCCCTTCCACCAAAACCTCCGGAAAAACCAGGTGTTACTATTATGACATTCGATCCCAAAGAAGAAATTCTTGCAGTGACATTTGCAGTTGTACCCGCTCCTATGGCTATTGCAACTATAACCGCTATAACACCAATGACTATTCCAAGCATTGAAAGGAAGGTTCTTACCTTATCTTTTCCCAGAGATCTGAAAGCTTCCATCAAAATTTCCATAATATCACCTTGTCCTCTCGTCGTTTACTATGCTTCCATCCTCTAAAGTTATCGTACGGGTGGCTTCTTCACCTACAAGAGGATCGTGGGTGACTATTATGATCGTCTTTCCAGATTCGTTTAATTTCTTGAATATATCGAGGATTCTTCTCCACTGATTGACCGCAAGGTTGCCGGTGGGCTCATCGGCAAGGATGACAGCCGGATCATTTGCGAGTGATCTTGCTATTGCCACTCTTTGCTGCTGACCGCCTGAAAGTTGATTTGGCCTATGATGCCCTCTTTCTTCCGGTTCCTCGAGTCCAACTATTTTTAAAAGTTCCATAGCCCTTTTTCGCCTTTCTGCTCTTGGAACACCAGCGTAGATCATCGGCAGTTCGATGTTTTCAAGCGCACTCAGATTGCCTATGAGGTTAAAACTTTGAAAGACAAAGCCTATTGTTTTGTTTCTGAATCTTGCGAGTTGAAAATCATTCATGTTCTTGACAGCCGTACCGTTTATTATGATATCACCGTCAGTTGCCCTGTCAAGGCATCCCATTATCTGCAACAAAGTCGATTTTCCACTTCCTGAATGACCCATTATCGCGGTGTAAGATCCCTCTTCTATGGAAAAAGATACGCCCTTTAAAGCCTCTACCTGTATATCTCGCCCCATATCGTATATTTTTTTTACATTTCTCAACTCTAAAAGGGCCATGCCTTATCATCTACCTCCGAATACGCCACGGAACGCGTTACCCGTTTGCTCAAATTGAGAAGGCACTTTCATTATAAGCACATCACCATCTTTAACTCCACTCGTAACCTGAACCATCATTCCACTTTGGCTTCCAAGTGTGACAGGAGATCTTTCGTAACCAGAGGCTGTTTTCAAAAGCACATATCTTTGATGATTTTGATCTGTAAAGATCGCCTGATATGGAATCAAAACTCCCTTTGAAACGCTTAAAAGAAGATTTATGTTACAATCAAGACCATAAATAACTCCGTATTTCAGAGGATCCTGATCGAAGGTTATGTTTATGGGTATAACGGTTAATCCGCTTTGAGTCGTCGCAAATGGTTGAACGAAAGAAACCTTTCCTTTTAGCGTCAAATTGTTGAGTTGCGTAAAGGTTATCAAAGCAGTTTGACCAACTTTGATGTCGGCAAGATCCACTTCGTTAACATCTGCAGTTACCCACATGCCTGTATTTTGTATTATGGTTATCAAATTCGAAGATGATGTCTGAGCATTCACAAAATCACCCGTCGCGACGTTCAAATTCTCTATAAACCCTGTGGCCGGAGAGGTGATCGTCGTGTAATTTAAATTTTCCTGGGCAAGTTGCAATGCCAGTTTGTATTGTTGTATGACGGAGGACGCATCCTGACTTAAAAGTGCATTGTAATAATTGTTCAAAGCCTGAATGTAATTAAGTTGGTATTGGGTTGAATTCAACTTTGCAAGAGGCTGGTTTATGCCCACAAGTTGGCCTTGCTGAACGTAGACATTCGTTATCTGTCCCGAAATGTACGGTCCTATGTTGTAAGTATTACCCGTAACAGAACCTACAAGTGGCAAATAATTTCCTATACTTGTAGCACTTACCGTGTATAAGACATGGGCTCCATTTACAACGGCAAGATCTGGATTTGTACTTGAAACGGTGCTCGTGGCAGGTTTCCTAAATCCAAAATACCATACACCCACTCCAACAACCACAATTGCTATTATGACTATAACGACAATCCATTTTTTCAAATTCCTTCACCTCCAAAGGAGATTCCTTCCGTTTGCATTATTTGAATTTCATTTAAAAGTATTTGTTGCTGTACCTGTTGCTCGCTTAACAACGATTCCTGATAACTCAAATTGGCAAGTGTGTAATTATCTTGACTTTCAAGTCCTTCTTTGTAAAGTGCTTCAGCCGTTTGAAAGGCCTGTAATGCTGTTTGCACGTTGTTTTGGGCAGCCGTTAGACTTATTTCAAGAGATTTTTGCTTCAAAATCAAGCCATTCAAAGATAAAGTATCCGTAGTTGTGGCATTTTGAAGTTCTTCCTGACCGATCTGGACATTTGTCAACCTTTGCTGAGACTGAATTACGTTTGATCCACCGTTGAGCAATGAAAAATTAAGGCTTAAAGATATAGACCATTTTGAAATGTTATTCAAAGGTACGGCAAAAGTAATTGTCGGATTTGGAATAAAAGGCAAAAACCACAAATTTCCCTGCGCCTGATAGGCCTGATATTGATATTGAAGTGCTTTTACGTCATTTCTGTTCGATATAACATCGTTTACGTTTATATCGGTTGAAAAATTAGATGTTATCGAAGAGACAAAGGTCATTGTATCCTGGTAAAGTTGTGTCGAATATGGAGTGAAGTTTGGAAGTGGCTGAATGGTCTGCAAAGAATTTTGATAATTCGCAAGAGCGGATTGGGATGAAAGTAATTGTTGATAAGCCGCATTTTGCTGGGTGTAATTTTCAGGATTTATGGAATTGTAAACATCTTTAAGCACGCTAACCTGTTGCGTATAAAGATTGACCATTTGATTGTAGTAATACCAGTTAAATATATTTTGAACGAGCGTTGTAAGATATGACCATTTCGTGTTCTGTATAGACCACAATGCGTTTGAATACGCAGATTTTGCCTGCATCATATCTGCCTGATCTTCAACGATAAGACTTCTTGATACGCTGAATTCTGGTGCTTGAAAACTCATGTTGCTAACGTTAAGAGGCAAAGAAAATCCAATTGTAGTTGAGTACAAATTCAATATGCCAAGATTTATATCCAAAAAAGACGTCGAATTTTCTAAGCCCGTTGCGTTAAAAGTCAGTCCAACGGATGGCGTTGTCAGGCTTAATGTGGGTACAAAAAAAGATGTAAGTGAATTCAAATTATTTTGTGCCTGTATGAAATTGATATTTGCACTTTGATAGGTTGGATCCTGATTGAGACCCGAATTGTAAAGATTCAAAAATGAATTTGAGGATGCAAATATTACCACAGGTAAAATCAAAAGAGGTATCAAAAGGTATTTCCTCACTGCAATGCCACCTCCGGCTTCAACCCAATTGAAACTATGTAAGGCACAAGATCGTTCCAGTAAGTTTCAAGAGAATTGTAATAGGAGAGTTGAGCGTTAAGATACGGTATCTTATATTGGCTGAGATAGTTTACAGTAGATATAAGTCCCGAATTGTATTCATTAGTGTAAAAAACAAGGTTATTCGTTGAAATATCGAGATTTGCTTTTGCATTTAAAACGCTTTGATAATCGTACTCGAGTTTCTGGATCGATGACGAATAGTTGTTTTGTGACGACAGAAGGGCATTACTTTGATTAAGCAAATCCTGTTGAACTGCCATCTTTGCCATTTCAATCGTGTATTGTGAGGAATTCGATGGAGTGGTGTTCAAGTTGTACTGTGCATTTTGAAGGTTGAGATTTGCAAGTTTTAGATTTAAATCGCTGTTTATCCACGTTTTCATGTCCTGCGGTATTTTTGAAAGATCCGGCACAGAAAACGTAATTTCCTGCCATTTTGACCCCGTTACGTTTTGAAAATTTGAAAGATTAAAGTTGTAGTTCCATACGGCATTTTTAAGGTTATTTTGATCCGTTGCAACCGTTACGGATGCCTGCTGAAGAGATACCGTTGATGCCATTGTTTTTTGAAAAAGCGCTAAAGTACTCGCATAATTCATGGTCGCAACATTCAAATTCATTTGGGCAATTTCAACATTTATATTTGCTATTTTCACTCCAAATGCTGCATTTAAAACGTTGGAGTAATAACTTTTGATATCATTTTGATAGGTCTGAAGGCTGGATGTATATGCGATTTGAGCCGATATCTGTCCGCCTTGATTGATAACAGGCACTGAAGATTGAATCATGTTCATCTGATATGTCATACTTGCCTGCTTTAAGGTGATATTCGCTATCGCATATGTCGTGTTACTCGCCTGTGAACTTTGAAAAAGTTGTGGTAGGTTCATTGAAAATGCATAAATTGGAATCACGAATAAAATCAATGTCAAGAATCTTTTCATATTTCCTCCTTTTAAAATCGCGTGTGGCAAACGCCACACGCTTTTTCCTTTTGAAGGGGATGATTTTTACTGCGCTTTAAGTTGAAGCGTGTTTATCACAAGATCGTAGATCGGGAAATTGACAACTGCGTATATCAAGTCAGGTGATCTCAACATTTGCATTCTTGCATTCTTTCCAAAATTTTGGAAAAGATTCATCATATTGTACATTTCTTGAGGATTCACGGTAACGTTGAAATTGAAATTTCTGTTTGGTAAGGCCTTTCCGATTTCATTTTTCGCGTTAGGACCAAGTAGTTGACGCTGCATCTGCATTGCTGATTTCTGGAAATAATTCTGAAGCAAAGACAATTGTTCGAGAGTTATCGTTGATTTGATATTGGTTATCAAATTTTCGGTTAATTTCGCATATTGAGAGTTCAACTTTGCAACTTCAAGATTCGCGGCTTTTATACTTGTACTGTCATTTGTAACAAGTGCATCTCTCAAAGTTGTAAGTGCTTTTATCCTTTGATCCTGAAGTGCATTCACTTGAGTTTTAAAATCTTTGAGATAACTCTCAAGATCAGATGCCTGTGCAGATGTGAGTTTCATGGCGTTGAAGACCTTAAGCATCTCAATTTGAACTTGAAGTTGAACGCTTTGAGAACCCTGAAGCAATGCATTCATGTTGGAAAGTAGCCCTCCAACGTTGGATTGTGTGGTACCAGCCGATGCGGCAAAAATTCCCGTTACGAGTAAGGGTATGAACAAAAGAACAAGAAACTTTTTCACAAAAATCACTCCTTTCAAAACCGTTTTATTTTAGTCATTCATAATTTTGACATTAAAAAAAAGAATGAGTTCTATTTTTTCACATTTCTTTCACAACTCACGTTTGAAACAAAAAATCTTCCGGCTAAAGCCGGAAGATGAAATTTTAATTTCAATTTTCTTTTTTCTCTGGAATGTATTTTTCATTTGGTATTATGGTGCTTATGGCGGCTTTGTATATCATGTTGCTTTGCTTTTGGTCTTCTGAATCCACAAGTACAACGAAAGGATCAAAATCTTTTATGATGCCTCTTATCTGAACTCCATTTGTGAGATATATCTTTACCTCCATTTTGTTGTTTTGAAGGTAACTTAAAAAACTGTCCTGAAGACTTTCTTTTGCCATCATCTTTTCCTCCATGTCATTTTTTATTCGATCTTTTAACAACTAATCTTGTGTGTTTCATTCTGTGCCTTTCAATGAACTTTATAATCGGACACCTCATTTTCCATTTTTCAAATAAATTCAAAAATTTCACCTCTTTAAAAAATATCGTTATTTTATATGACAAAGATATTTTACCACTTTGTTGTATGCTAAGCAATTTTTAGATTCTAAATCATCGCTCCCGCAGGTACCCGTTTGGAATCTACCATCGTAAATTGAATATATTTTGAGTTAATTTGAGGATTTGAAACGTAATTGGCTTTAATCATGATATTTGACTGTAAATAGGTAAAAAACGGTTTAAAAAGGGTTTGAAAAAAATTTTTTAATATTTTAAAATGTAATCGATTACACAAAGGGGATGTTTGAATTGACTGTGAAGATCAAAGACGTCGCAAAGACCGCAAATGTTTCCGTTGCAACTGTCTCAAGGGTTATAAATGCTTTTGGAAATGTAAAACCAGAAACTGAAAAGAAAGTTCTCCAAGCGATAAAAGAATTGAATTATTTTCCTAATCATTCTGCAAAAAGTTTGAGAACGAATTCGAGTGAGGGGATAGGTATAGTTATTTCTCACGATCTCGATTATTTCATATCTTTCCCTTATTTCGTGGAATTCATTCATGGAATGAGCATTGTACTTTCAGATCTCAATTATCATCTCGTCATATCAACTGCCAAAAAAAATGGAATAAATCCATACCTTGAAGTTGCAAAAAAAGGCATTGTAGACGGAATGATAATTTTTGACGTAAAAGACGGCGATGAAAGAATTTTCTCACTAAAAAAATGTGGAATTCCTTTTGTTGTAATTGGAAGACCCAAAGATGTCGGTGATTATATTTTTGTTGATACCGATAACGAAAGCGGCGGTATGTTAGCAACTCAGCATCTTTTTGATGTTGGGTGCAAAAAAATTCTCTTCATAAACGGTCCGAAAGGTCATGCCGCGACAAGATTCAGACTCAACGGATACATCAAAGCACACAAAAATATGGGCATCCATTACGATGAGAAACTCGTAAAGTATGTTGAAAAAAACTCTGACAGGGAAAACGGTTATGAGATAACAAGAGAATCTTTGGCTTTGATGAATTTTGATGGAATATTCGTTTCCGGCGATCTAATGGCAACAGGTGCCATAGCAGCCATAGAAGAATCCGGTCTAAAAGTTGGGAAAGATATGCCCATTGTTGGTTTTGATGATGTGCCTCTTGCATCAATGGTTAACCCGCCCCTGACGACCGTAAAACAACCGATTCATGATGTTGGCAAAACATCGGCAAGTATTCTAATAAATATGTTGAATGGCAAGAAAGTCGAATCACAAATTTTGGGTGTCTCTCTTGTAAAAAGGGCATCAACTTTTAGGGGATGATCTTATGTACACTATAAAATCTGGAAATATCATGGCTTTGATTGGAGATAATGGTTTTATCGAAGGAAATACCTGTGGACTGTATTTCATGGACACAAGAATTATCGGAAAGATGGTACCAGAGTTATCTTTAAAATTCAACTTGCTTGGTCTTGGGGAATACAGAACTAACTCGGTATTCTTCTGGTTCATATCCAAATCTCCGGATAGTTTGCATGACATGGATTTAATTTTAAAACTCAGTTATAGCATTGATAAGGATAAATTTACTGTTAAATCAGAGTTTTTTAACTATTCGAAAAAAGAAGTTTGTGTTTTTGAAAATTTTGTAATCGATTACACATTCAACGATATATTTGAAATAAGAAGTGGAAAATTTGAAGACAAGAAGAATAAAATAACAAAAAATCAGAAAGAGTCTGTAAAATATGAAAGTCAGCATCTCCAAATTGAGACTAAAATTCACGGATCGATTTCAAATGAAGTTAACCTTAAGCCTCATATTTTAAATTCGGTAAAATTTTCAATTATTCCTTCTGTTCATTTTAAAATTCAGACAAAAGGAACGATGCTTTTTGATAACGTCGTAAATTCAAATGTGAATTTGAATCTGCCTCATTTTAAAGGCAAAATTATGAGACTTGTGAAAAAGTCCACTGAAGATCTCGAAATGCTTTTACTCGATACAAAATACGGTAAATTCCCTGCAGCCGGTCTTCCATGGTTTGCCACGATTTTCGGAAGGGATTCGCTTATTTTTACATTGCAAACTATGGATATATTTCCCGAGATCTCTTACAACATCCTTAAAGTACTTGCCATGACCCAATCTAATTTTGTGGATGATCAAAAAGATGCACTACCGGGGAAAATCATTCATGAAATAAGAGTTGGAGAAGACGCGCTTTCGGGTAAAGTCCCCTTTTCAACATATTACGGTAGTATCGATGCAACGCCACTGTTTTTAATGGCAGTTGGAAAATACTCAAAATTATATGGCAAATCTGTTTTCAAAGAGTTAAAAGATGCGATTGAACTTTCTGCCAGATATATAGATGAAAATATAGATTCTCGTGGATATCTATACTACAAATCAAAATCTTCAAATGGCCTTTCAAATCAAGGATGGAAAGATTCTGGCGACTCGATGGTATTTTCCGATGGGAAAGTGGCACAACCACCTGTAAGACTTGTTGAAGTCCAAGGTTATCTTTATGAGGCTTATCAAACACTCTCACAATTTTACGATGGTGAAAGATCGTTGAAATATCTATCAAAAGCCGAACTTTTGAAAAAAAATTTCAACGAAGATTTTTGGATGGAAAAAGAGAAATTTTTTGCGCTTGCGCTTGATAAAGATGGAAGACAAGTTGATTCGATAACTTCAAATCCAGGCCATTGCCTCATGACAGGTATTATCGACAACGAAAGATCCAAATTCATCGTTGACAGACTTATGCAGCCTGATATGTTTACTGGCTTTGGAATAAGAACGATGTCATCAAAAATGGTTTCATATAATCCCATTTCTTATCACAACGGATCTGTATGGCCCCATGATACTTCCATCACGATGATTGGAATGTGGGATAAAAATTTCAAAAGGGAAGCAAAAACGTTAGGCAAATCTTTGCTTGATGTTGCAGAATATTTCGAATGGCGCTTGCCGGAACTTTTTGGAGGCAATCAAAAGAAAGGGAAAAATATAATTCCATATCCTGTTGCTTGTTCTCCTCAACTCTGGTCAGTCGGAGCGGGGTTTGTAATATCAAAAATTTTAAAGGAGGGATCAAAGTGAAAAACAAAGTATTTCTGTTGGTCATCGGATTGGCAGCGATCTTCTCGATCGGGACTTTTGCCATCACCGTGGTAACTCTTGGCGGCTGGGTTTCATCGCCAGTTGAACAGCAGGCAATGGAAAATGTAGTTAAGGCATTTAATCAAAAATATGCAGGTCAGATTGAATTGCAATACCAACCTATACCAGGTGATTATCTGGTCAAATTAACAAGTGAACTTTCTGCAGGTACTGCTCCAGATATCTTCTATCTTGATTCATCTTACGCACAACAGTTTATAAGATCTGGTGCTATATATCCACTTGATTATTTTGTTCAGAAATACAATTTCCCAGTATCAGATTTCGCAACATCTTTACTTCAGCCATTTGAATACAACGGTCACATCTATGGATTCCCAAAAGATTTTTCAACTTTGGCACTTTTCTACAACAAAGCCCTGTTTGATAAGTACAATGTTCCATATCCGACGAATAACTGGACATGGCAAGATATGCTCAACGCCGCACAAAAATTGACTCATCCCGAAGATGGAGTTTATGGACTTTCTCTTAGTCCAAATGCCCTTGATCGTGTGATGCCATTTATATTCCAGAATGGGGGAGAGGTTGTCAATTCTCAAATGCAACCTGAACTTGACTCTCCTCAGGCAATTCAGGCAATCCAATTTTACTTCGATCTTCACAACAAATATCATGTCGCAATTCAGCCATCTGACGTAGGTGCGGGATGGAATGGCGATGCTTTCGGACGTGGCAAAGTTGCGATGATAATGGAAGGCCCGTGGGCGTATTCTTTCCTTAAGGAGACCTATCCTCAGATAAACTTTGGGATGACAGTTATGCCAATGGAAAAAACACGTGCAACTATGATATACACAGTTTGTTATGCAATGTCAAGAAGTACGCCTGATAAAGATGCGGCATGGAAGGTCATGGAATTTTTGCTTAACGATGGCATGAAGGTATTCACAGAGAAACTCGGAGTAATTCCAACAAGAATCTCTGTCCAACAATCAGAGAATGTTTTTAACAATCCTGCAGACCAGGTTTTCGTGGATCAAGTCAATTATGGTCACGGGTGGTTTATTCCAACGGCAAATGGAAATTCTTCAAAATTGCTTGATAACATAAACAATGAACTTTACAACATCTGGCAAGGGAAGATTACAACCCAGCAAGCCGTTGATTACATAGTTAACAACTGGAATAGTTGGGCTTCTCAGCAATAAATTCAGGGAGGTTTAAACCTCCCTGCTTTTTGGGGTGATAAATTGAAAAGAACGCAAATAAGAGAATGGATTGCGGGTTATCTTTTAATACTTCCAATCATCGCGATTATAGGTACTTTTATAATATATCCCATAGTTGCATCTGTTTATTACAGTTTTACAAATTATAATCCTTTAAGGCAAATGGAATATAAAAACACTTTTAATTTACAAGATCAACTTGAACAATATCTACTTGTTTTCAATATGAAAGGCCTTAACACCCAGCATCTACTCTCTCAATTCGATCCTGTTGATTTTATTCAAACCCAGTTGGGAATAAAAATTGATACTTCTCAAAAATCGGCCATTAAAAAATACTTCGATTCTAAAAAGTTGATCGATGACTTTGTTTCCATGAAGACCAACGAAAGAATAAACGGTACAGAATTATTTTCAAGATATATGACAAAAGATAAAAATATGTTTGCAGGATATATTCCGACATGGGTTGGCTTTCAAAATTTTTTACATATGATAAATGATAACCTTTTCTGGACAACGCTTTGGAATTCGGTTTTCTTTGCAATTGTTGTTACTCCGGTTCAAACTTTTCTTGCACTTATACTTGCAGTTGCGGTTAATCAAAAAATAAAAGGAATTAAATTCTTTAAATTAAGTTTTTATATTCCTTCAGTTACGTCTTCGGCTGCGATATCGATGTTATTCATGTTACTTTATTCGAAACCAGGACTTATCAACAGGATTCTTGGATTCATTGGAATTCCACCGATAAATTGGCTTTCAAACACCTCGACGGCTTTACCTGCCGTAATGGCAATGAATGTATGGACAACTGCAGGGTACTTCATGATAGTTTTTCTTGCAGGGCTTCAAAATATACCAAAAGATCTGATAGAGGCATCAGAACTCGACGGGGCAATTGGATGGACAAGATTCTGGAAAATAATAATGCCTCTTCTGAGGCCCCAGATCTCTTACGTCGTAACTCTTGGATTGATAGGAACTTTGCAGGTTTTTGATCAGATATATTTTCTCATACAAAATCAGCAAAATTACACAACGGCAATGTACATATATGTTAACGCATTTAATTACAATCAAATGGGGTACGCATCGGCAATAGCGGTGTTTTTCTTAGCATTTATAATGATTTTAACACTAATTCAAAGACGATTCGTCAAAGAAGAAAGTTACTTTTGAGGTGTGAATGATGAGAAAATGGCAACTGGCAAGAAAAATTTCCTACATAACTCTGATAGTTTATGCCGTAATATCTTTGACACCTTTCATATGGGCATTGCTTGTTTCAATTGCTCCTATGAGTTATCTTTTAAATGGAAAATCGACAGGAGTAAATATAATGCAATGGCCGCCAGAGATAAATATTTTCAAATTACCTCCGGAAGTCTTTGGCGCACCATCAACGCTATCAAATTATAATCAGGTTTTCACGGTAACACCTTATGCAAGATGGATTTTAAACACGGTTATATATGCTGGTTTTGTTACGATCGGGAACCTTTTCTTCGATGCGATGGCCGGTTACGCCTTCGCAAAGTTGAAATTTCCAGGAAAAGATATAATTTTCACCATACTCCTTGGAACTTTGATGGTGCCATTTCCAGTTACCATCATACCGGTTTACAATTTGCTTGTGAATTTTAATCTTGTCAACACTTATGCAGGTCTTATTTTCCCTAAAATAGCTTCCGTTACCGGTTTGTTTCTCATGAGACAATTCTACATGTCAGTTCCAGATGAACTTGATGAAGCGGCAAAGGTAGATGGAGCCGGAATATTCAGAAGATTCTGGCAAATAGATTCTCCGGTGGCATTGCCGGCATTTGCAACACTTGCAATTTACACATTCATGGGAATGTGGAATGATTTTTTCTGGCCTTTGATCGTCACCTCAAACAAAAATATGTTCACGTTAGCAATGGGATTGAATTACTTTAGAACATCATATTACACCTTCTGGCAACTCATGATGGCTGCATCTTTACTTATGACCATCCCTATGATTGTAATCTTCCTTTCGTTCCAAAGATATTTTGTTGAAACTGATATCTCAAGCGCAGTTAAAGGATAAAACAGAAGATATTTTGAGATAAACGAAGTATTTTGCATAAATCGACTATTTTTGGCTGAATTTGATTTATAAATCTCTAAAATAGCCTTTGACATTTTTTAAAAGAGATTGTATGCTATTTTTGTTCTGTGTGGAATCGGTTTCATATAGGAGTGTGATTTTACCTTGAAAACGACAATAGACGATATCGCTAAAATGGCCGGAGTATCTAAATCAACTGTGTCACGTGCTTTAAATGGCACCGGTTACATTTCCAAAGAAAAAAAAGTAAAGATTCTTGAACTTGTCAAAATTCATAATTACGTTCCAGATTCTAAGGCCATAAATTTAAGTAAAAAGAAGACCATGACCATAGGCCTCGTTTTGCCTTCGGTGGCAGGACCTTTTTACAGTGAGGTAATTCAGGGAGTTGAAGAGATTCTAAGTGCTAACAGATATTTCACAATTTTTATGACTTTTGATGAAAATTCATCAGAAAAAAACCGTGAAAGGTATATTTCCCTTATGAGTTCAGGAAGAGTCGATGGCATGATAATTTTTGATCCGGAAGTAAATGAATCAACCGTTGATAAAGTTATGAAGTTTGAAATACCGATCGTATATCTTGGTGAGGACATCCATGGAATGAATGTAGATACAATCCTTGTTGATAATTTTAACGGCGCTTATTCGATGACAGAACATTTGATAAAGATCCACAAACACGAAAGAATCGCATTTATAACGGGACCCGCGCAAAGTTTCGACAGCGTCGAAAGGCTTCGCGGATATAAATATGCCCTTGAAAATCATGATATAAAATTCGATCCAAACCTTGTGTGTCGGGGAGATTTTACAAAAGAAAGCGGTAAAAATGCAGTCGAAAATTGTCTCAAAAACGGCGCGACGGCCATTTTCGCTGCCAACGACGAAATGGCCCTTGGAGTCATAGAAGAATTAGAAAGAAAAAAGATAAAGGTTGGAAAAGAAATTGCCGTCGTTGGTTTTGATGATACATTCTGGTCAAGGTATATTCAACCACCTTTAACGACCGTACATCAACCCATGCACAGCATTGGGAAAATGGCGGCAAAGACGATTCTCGACAGGATGAATTCCAATGATGTCGTTAAATCTCCGATGAGAATTGTTCTAAGTACAAGATTGATTGTAAGAAATTCATGCGGTTGTGAAATAAGTTTCACAAATTGAAAGGAGGAAGTTTTATGAAAAAGGTCAGTTTTTTTTTGATTTTTGCATTGGCTCTTTCAGTCGCAATCTTTGCTGCAGGCGTTAATTACGGAGGGACTTTGAATGTCGTCATGCCATGGGGACAATTGACGAATAGTGTCAATCCGTTTTTGCCAACTTCTCAGACTTTACAAATGCAAAACATGATTTATGAAAGTCTTTTCTACGTCAACAGTCTGACAGGTCAACTCACACCTATGCTCGGCACATCTTACAAATGGTCAGATGACAACCTTACTTTAACTGTCCCGATTAGAAATGGGGTCAAGTGGTCTGATGGTACACCATTCACTGCCAATGATGTTGCTTTCACGTTTAATCTGATCAAAAAATATCCAGCCTTCGATTTGGGAGCATTGTGGGCCAAAGACAATTATCTCCAAAGCGTTGTTGCGAGCGGTGACAGTGTGATCTTCACCTTCTCAAAGCCAAACACACCTCTACTTTACGCACTTCTTGGACAACTCATAGTACCGGAACATATCTGGTCAAAGTTATCCGATCCGGCAACGTATCCGAATCAAAATCCGGTTGGAACTGGTCCGTTTTTGCTTGATTCGTTTAATCCAACGACCAACACGATAACTTTGGTTAAAAATTCAAATTACTGGATGACAGGAAAGCCTTACATAGACAGGATAGTCGTAAGGTCCGTCGAATCGAATACAACCGTAATGTTAGAACTTTTAAGAGGTACGGCAGATTGGAGTTACGTCTACATTCCGGACGTTCAAAAAACATGGGTAAGTAAAAATCCATCTACAAACAAAATATGGTGGCCGATGAACAGCACTTTGATACTTTATTTAAACACACAAAAATATCCTTTCAACAATACTGTTTTCAGACAGGCAATATCGATGGCGATAGACAGATCAGCAGCGGAAGAAAAGGCTTATTTCAACGCGGGAGGTCCTTCAAGCGCTATTGGATTACTGCCAGCCCAGCAGTCTGAATGGCTCGATCCTACTTTAACCGCTTTGAATTCGTCTCTTTC
Source organism: Athalassotoga sp. (assembly GCF_049965695.1). Taxonomy (NCBI): domain Bacteria; kingdom Thermotogati; phylum Thermotogota; class Thermotogae; order Mesoaciditogales; family Mesoaciditogaceae; genus Athalassotoga; species Athalassotoga sp. The sequence goes on from NZ_JBMFWB010000011.1 coordinate 53,528, forward strand.
GCAGTACGATCCACAAAAAGCGCAGGAACTGCTTGCATCAATAGGATTTAAGAAAAACGCAGATGGTAATCTTGTCGGTCCGGATGGCAAAGTACTTCCAACGTACAAATTACCGGTTGTTGCCGGCTGGACGGATTATCTAACGATTTCCCAGATAATAGCCCAAAACCTTAAAGAAATTGGTATAAATGCGATAATAGATCAGGAATCTTTTGGATCATGGTGGTCAACTATAACAAAGGGAATGTACGATATGGCCTTTGCTTGGGCAACCGGAAGCGGTCCAACCCCTTATTTTTACTTCAATCAGGAACTTAATCCCTCCTTCGCCGCACCTCTTGGGCAGACAGCCACATCTAACTGGTCCGGCTACACTAATCCTTTGGTAACATCGGCATTGAATACTTACGCACAAACGAGTAACCTGAACCTTCAAAAACAAGCGATGTATTCCATTGAAAGAATCTTTGTTGAAGAGATGCCTTTCATTCCTGTCGTTTACGGAACTGAATTCGATGTCTTCAGTGAAAGTCATTTTGTCGGATGGCCGTCTGATTCCAATCCTTACGCAACTGGAGCCGGAATAGGATCGGCTGAAGGCGAAATGATCGCTTTGAACATACATTTAAAATGAATTAGGGCAGGATGTTTCATCCTGCCTTTTCTCAATAGGAGGTGTGATTCGTGAAAAAGTATCTTTTGGTTTTTTCGATTATGTCGATCTTCATAGTCGGATCGATTATGGCTGTTACTATAACCGTTGCGCCACCGGATGCACAATCTTTCAACTATCTTCAAAGCGTGATCCCAGTTTTTGAAAAGCAAAACCCGGACATCACGGTTCAGGTAGTCGCACAGCCAAATGGAAGTCAGATAGCGGCACTTGTGGCGGCAGGTAATGCCCCGAATATCTTTGTGGGACCTGTTTCCATGAATTACGTTCAAAATGGTCTTTTGCTTGATTTTACCAAGATGCCTGGATACAATCAAATAGCGTCAGAACTCATAACTGGCATTTTCCCTTACAATGGTGGTGTTTACAACATACCATGGATGGTAACGACACAGGTAATGTTTTACAACAAAACGATTTTTAAACTTGCAGGACTTAATCCCGATGATCCGCCTCAAACATTTGCCCAGTACCTTTACGATGCAAAGAAGATAAGCGAACTTCCACCTGGACCTTACGGAAAATATTACGGACAATTTTTCTGGAATGAGATGCTTCAATACTCTTGGTATTGGGGTATGTTAGAACAAATATACTACAATTTCAACGATGCAAAATATCCTCATTTAATAGGTCAATATGGACTTTCACTTGATTTCACAAACCCAAATGCGCATTTTGTCGATTTCTTAAAATTCTGTAAAGAGGTTCAGCAGTACAGTTCGTCAGGCATGCAACAGGCTTCTATTTTTGGAAGAAACGTTGGAATGTGGCTGCAATTTGCCTATGGATGGACTTTTAACCTTCAAAATTCGACAGGAGGCCCTATGATTTATGGCAAAGATTACGGTCTTGCTCCAATACCCACGAATTCAGATTCAGCAACGGCCATTCATTGGTCAACACTTGCACAAAGACCTTTGATAGTTTTTAAAACAACACCACAACAGGACACGGCCTCATGGAAGTTCATTCAATTCTTAATGGAGCCGCAAAATGAACTTCAGGCATGCGAAGAGATAGGATGGCTAACTTCCGTTAAAGAGAATGCCAATAATCCTTTCTTTTCAAGACCTGATGTAAAACCTTACGTTGATCAACTTGCGCATGTTGTCGTCACAAATCCTTTTGATGAAAATACAGCCGTTACACAGGCCGTCTTAAATGCATGGGGCCAGTACGTTGTGAGTAATTCAATTTCGACTGCCGAGCAGGCATTTCAAACGGCAGCCCAAAACGCTCAATCTGCTTTGAGTTCATCAGGCTTATGAAAGATTTTTTAAGAACGCTTAAACGATCCAAATGGGGCTACATCTTTGTAGCCCCGTGGATCGTTGGCTTTTTGGTTTTCAGCGCTTATCCTCTGTGGCTCGGCATAAAGATGACCTTTTTGAATTACAACCTTGTGGCGCCACAATCGATAAAATTCATTGGCTTTCAAAACTGGATAAATGGTTTTACAGATCCGCTTTTTTGGAAAAGTCTCGTCAACATCCTTTACAACCAGGCCATATTCATCATTTTAACTTTTTTCATAGCATTGCTTGTCGCATATTTACTTTTCAAAATTTCTAACGGAAACAAATTCTGGAATGCATTTTTTAGGAGTGCTTATTTTGTACCTACCATAACCTCTGTTGTCGTCGTCATGCTTGTGCTTGGAAACATAACGGCACCGTACGGTCCTATTCAAACTTTGCTTGTAAAATGGCATATTTTGAGTCAGCCGATAGTGTGGAATTTAACGCCGATCCTCATAATGCCGGTTATAGCGGTCATAACTTCATGGATGTCATTTGGAATTCAGGCGATAATTTTGCTTGGCGGAATGGGTACAATTCCGACCGAATTCACAGAAGCGGCGAGAATAGACGGCGCAAAGGAAGGCACTATATTTTGGAGGATAATCTTCCCGCTTTTAAGACCACAGATAGTCTTCATAATGGTTATGAACGCAATAGGAGGACTTCAGATGTTCACCCAGGTTTACGTGAATTTTGGTGTTACAGGTGGGCCGGATCAGGCCGGAATGACTCCTGTGCTTTACATATATAGCGAAGGACTGAGTAAATTTCAGATGGGATATTCGTCGACATTAGGTTTTATTCTCAGCATTTTGATAATCATAGCAACGGTTATAACGCTTAAAGTGCTTCAAGAAAGAAGTTAGGTGATTGAATGTTAAAGCAGGAAAGAAATGAAAGAACAAGGGCATACATATTCTTAAGCATAGGCCTTATAATAACACTTTATCCTTTCGTGCTCATGGTGATGAGTTCATTCATGACTCCATCCCAACTTTTGAACAATCCATCGATGATAATTCCCATGCCTTGGACCTTTTCCGGTTATACAGGGTTATTCAAAGATCTCAATGTTTTATTACTTTTCAAAAACACGATCATAATAGCCGGATCTGTAACGCTTTTGAACTTATTCTTTGATTCTTTGGCGGCATTTGCACTTGCCAAGTTAAAATTCCCCGGCAAAAACGCACTTTTTGGTTTTATGCTCTTTACACTGATGATCCCGGGCGTTCTGTTTTTCATACCAACTTACACGATGCTTTACAACTGGGGCTGGGTTAACCATTACAGGGCCCTTATAATTCCGAGTTTTGTCCAGTTTTACAGTATTTTCCTGATGAAACAATTCATGGAACAAATTCCGGATGAGGTCATAGAGGCAGCCCGAATAGATGGCGCAAGTGATCCCGTTATATACGCAAGAATAATAGTTCCAATGAGTATACCCGTTATGGCGACGATAGCGATACTGACATTTATGGGCGCATGGAATGACTTTTTCGGTCCTTTACTTTATTTAAGAAGTCCGAGCATGTGGACGGTGCAACTCGGCCTTCAAATGTTCTCAAGTTCTATCCCCGGCCAAAATATACAGGTGCTCTGGGCAGGTGAAGTTGTGATAACTTTGCCTATACTTATAGTCTTTCTATTCTTGCAAAAATATTTCATCAGGGCTTTCACAAATGTTTCTTTCAAGTAGGCGATCGATTTGAAGAAAAAGATCATCCTGTACTCTGTAATTGCTTTGGTGGTTTTGATAATCTTCTTTGCAGGATATGTGGCTGCATGGATGCAGACAAATAATTTTGCCATAGAAAACTACAAAAAGGCCGAAGAGGCCCTAAAGGCTGGAAAATATCTCGATGCGATCAACGGATATCAGGTTTTCGATGCTAAACTTCAAAAATATGTGACTTATGTGGGTTTTACTCAGATTTCAACGATGTTCGAAGGGCATCCTATTTTTGGTATACCATCAATCGTTGAAAAAGCAAAAAAAGAGGTTATGAAGTTAATAGTAACGATGCCAACAGACGATCTTGAAACTTACTTTCAAAACACGGTAAGAAACAAAAATCCATATATACTTTACGTCCTGGCCGAATTAATACACAGAACATCGGATCAATCGAAGATAAGCATGTATGAGAATATCTTTTCTTTGGTCGGTGGAAAGACAAATGAAATAACGAAATATTACGATACGCTGCACAAGGAGGCAAATGAATGAAATACTTCAAAACAAAATACGGATATTTCGATGAGAATGGAGATTACGTCGTAACGGATCCCAAAACTCCGATGCCGTGGATAAACATCTTAACGAATGGAAGGTATGGATCCGTATATTCGCAAAGCGGAAGCGGATACTCCTTTTACATTGATGCATCCCAGAGTTTGCTGACAAGATGGGTCCAGGATCTCGTAAAGGATGATTACGGAAAGTACATATACATCCGTGACGATGAGACCGGCGAGATTTATTCTCCGACATTTCAACCCGTTCAGCATAAAGGAAAGTACACGATTACCTTTTCTCCAGGTCTTGTAAAATTCAACGCGAAATTCTCCAAATTCGATGTCGAGATGAATGTCACTATACCTATGGACGATGACGGAGAGTTAATAAATTTGAGTTTCAAAAATAAGAGTAAAGATAACCTTCATCTTTCGATCTTTTCATATTTTGAACTTAACATGAGTACAAATGCCGATTTTCATCGCGAATTTCACAAACTCTTTTTTGAAACCAAATTCGTAAAAACCCATTCGGCCATATTAAGCAAAAAATATCTATGGCTTAACTGGAACGATTCTTACCCATACGTGCTTGTCCATTCCACATCAGGAAAAGTCGTTTCATTTGACACGGATAAAAGGTCATTCATCGGAATGTACGGAGATGTTCGAAAACCTCAGGCCGTTAAAAACGGGATATGCGGCATGAATCAGGACAGGCACGTGGACGGCATAAATGCCCTTCACGTCAAGATCGATGTAGATTCTCAAGATACGAGGACACTTAACTTCTTTATAGGCGTCGGTCAGAGTGAAGAAGAAGTACTCTATCTTGCGAAAAAATACAATAAAGTCAATTTCGATGATGTGAAAGATAAAGTGGAGGCGCACTGGAAAAACTTCCTTTGCAAATTCAAAATAAGCGTTCCGGACAAAGACATAGAATTTTTAATAAACAAATGGCTCCCATATCAGGCAATCGGCGGAAGACTTATGGCAAGAACTGCATATTACCAGATGGGAGGGGCTTACGGCTTTCGCGATCAACTTCAAGACAGTCTCGCTGCTCTCTGGCTTGATCCCAAGATCACAAAAAATCAGATAAAACTTCATGCCGCCCACCAAAGAAATGATGGGACTGTCCAGCACTGGTGGCTTCCTCTTACAAACTCGCATCCTTCTGAGAGATGGTCAGACGACCTTTTATGGCTTCCATTTGCACTTACCGAATACATTTCTCACACAGCCGATGTCGAAATACTCGAAGAAGAAGTTCCTTTTTTGGATGGGAGCAGCGGTACGCTTAAAGACCACGCTTTAAGGAGTATAAAGAGCGTTATGTCTTCAAGATCGGAGAGAGGAATACCTTTTATCTTCAACGGAGACTGGAATGATGGCTTAAACGGCCTTGGCAAAGATGGGAAGGGAGAAAGTTTCTGGGTAAGCGAATTCCTTTATTACATTCTCTCTAAAGTCCAGGAAACCTTTACACTCAGTAAAGATGAAAAAGCATTCATTGAAAAATTGGCAAAAGAAATCAAAGACTCATTCAACTCTTATGCGTGGAATGGAGATTGGTTTGACAGGGCTACATCGGATGACGGAATTGTGCTTGGCGGAAAAAATGATAACAGGATCTTTTTGAATGCCCAAAATTGGGCCGTTATATCCGGAATAAGCGATGATGAAAAATTGAAAAAGGCTATGGAAAATGTAAAAAAGAGACTTGTAACCGATTATGGTCCATTGCTTTTTACGCCACCGCTTACAGAACCGGATCCAAAAATAGGGTATCTCAGCAGATATTCGCCGGGATCCAGAGAAAACGGAGGAGTTTACACTCACGCGGCTGTCTGGACTTTGTGGTCTGCCTGGAAGAGAGAGGATGCCGATCTTTCAGATAAAGTTTATGAATCTCTCTCTCCGATAAAGCGTTACGTAAAAGTCCCCGAAACATACATGGCCGAGCCTTATGTAACTCCCGGAAACAGCGATGGACCGCTTTCTCCAAAAAGTGGACAGGGTGGATGGACCTGGTATTCGGGATCGGGAGGATGGCTTTACAGATCGATAATAGAGTATTACATAGGGATAAAACCCGTCAAAGATGGAATTCTCTTTAGGCCATCGACAAACAAGACATGGAAAAATGCAAAATTCACATTCACCGTAAGAGATGGAGAATACACACTCGAGATCGAAAACCCAACAATGAAAAGTCTTACCTCAAAAAGCGCGATCTTTGTCGATGACAAGAAAACAGATGAAGAACTCATACCTTATTTGAAAGGAAGCCATAAAGTAAAGGTAAAATATTGATCCAAAATTCAAAATAAGGAGGTAACAAAATGAAAAAAGTAGCACTGGTTTTTTCGGCAGTTTTGGTTTTAGTGATCGGAATGGCCTTTGCACAGGTAACTTTCAATTATTACATCATAGAGCCATTCTCAAGTCCATTTGGTCATTTCGGCCTTGGTCCGTGGACGGGAGGCACATCATCGGCAACCGATGCAAGTGCGCAGATAGTCTCCAGCACACTTTTTGGAAACAAATGGGACGTATACTACAACGTTGAAAAAGACGGCTCTTACAATGGCACATACGTTTATTTTGCCAACTCGAATCTGAATCAGTCATTTGATGCATCTGCTTATTCGTCTTACGCGTTTTTTGTCAAATCAGACTCGTCAACTCCGATAACGTTTAAAGTGGAACTTAAAAGTCCGAATAACGGAGCAGAGTATTTCTATGTGCACGGTATAGGGCAATACTGGACCTTTGTGCAGATCCCATTCAAAGATTTCACAAAGTATTCATGGTCAAATGAAACCAATTTTTCTCAATTGACCCAGGGCACCTTCGTTTTCGAACATAACTTAGACGTTTTAAACACGGCCCATATATACGTTGCGGACATAGGTTTCATGAAATGAAAAAAAGGCACCGTCAAGGTGCCTTTTTTGTGAGGTGATTAAATGAAAAAATTCTTCGTGTTATTTCTTGCTTTTTTGTTAATTGGAGGTATTGCGATGGCACAGGACAATCCGGATGAAATTTTTGCAAAAAACGAAAGAGACGCTGCATTCTATTTTTGGAATGAAGTAAATCCATCGAATGGACTTGTGAGAGACAGAACAACCTGGGATTCACCTTCATCGATAGCGGCCGTCGGATTCGGGCTTACCTCGCTGTGTATAGCCGCAGATCACGGCTGGATTCCACAGCAGGACGTTTACGATAGAATTCTGACAACATTAGAATATTTCAAAAATTTGCCAAACGAGCATGGCTTCTACTACCACTTTTTGAATCTGTGGACCGGCCAGAGGGCAAGCGGATCCGAAGTGTCACCGATAGACACGACGCTTTTCATAGCAGGAGCGCTTTTTGCAGGCCAGTACTTCCCCGGAACGGAGGTTCAAAAACTTGCAGACGAACTTTACGAACGTATAGACTGGCAATGGATGACGAATAACACGGCCTATTTAGATATGGCATGGTATCCCGAAAACGGATTTTCCAAATCTTACTGGACCGGATACAGCGAGGCTGCATTGATGTACATCCTTGCCATAGGATCTCCTACTTATCCGATATCGCCTCAAGATTGGGGGTACTGGATAGTAACGTGGTCTCAAAATGGATCCGGCAATTTGAAACACTGGGCAAGTTCCGACGAAAGCATGTTTACCTATCTTTATTCTCAGGCGTACATAAATTTCAAAGATTTGAACTTCAAATACGTTGGAAATCTCTGGGACAACTCAGAAAAGGCCATAGAATACGATATGCAATTTGCGAATGAGAATTCACAGTACAGAACATTCAAAGAAGGCTTTTGGGGATTGTCCGCATGCGATGGACCCGGTGGTTATGAGGCGTACGGAGCGATAATGGGCGGAACGGATGGGACTGTTGCACCGTACGCGATGATAGGCGCGCTTCCATTCACGCCCAACAGATCGAAAGCGGCAGTTTTAAAGATGTGGACACTTAAAAATGAACTCTACGGCCGGTATGGATTCGTTGATGCGTTTAATCTCGATCAGAACTGGAGAGATTTTGATTACATAGGCATAGATGTCGGAATAGAAGTTTTGATGACTGAAAATTATTACACGGGTATGGTATGGAAATATTTCATGCAGGTACCCTTCGTGCAAAAGGCAATCGAATTGATAGGACCGGAAGTTACAAAACCGTCCGGAGAACAATCACAGACTGAACCACAATCTCAAAGTGTACAGAGTACATCGTACACAGTGGTTGAAAGTTTCTCAAGCCCTTACGGAAAGTATGGCCTCGGTCCGTGGACTGGAGGAACGTCTTCCGCATCTGATGTGAATGCAAATATCGTCTCTGATAGCACATTCGGAC
>NZ_JBMFWB010000012.1:0-60877 GCF_049965695.1 Athalassotoga sp.
AAGGAGTGATCGAAATGGAATACAGAAAAGTAGGAAAATGGGGATTGAAGATAAGCGAATTGGGATTTGGGACATGGCTGACCTTTGGTCCGCAACTCGATGTTGACAGATCCAAAGAGATAATAAGGGAAGCATTCAAAAATGGCATAAACTTTTTTGATACGGCCGAGGCATACCAAGGCGGGATGGCGGAGTACATTTTAAGTCAGGCTTTAAAGGAATTCAAAAGGGAAGATTTGGTGGTATCGACGAAGATATTCTGGGGAGGGTCGGGGCCGAATGATTTGGGATTATCGAGGAAGCATTTGATAGAAGGGACAGAAAATTCTTTGAAGAGACTTCAGATGAAATACGTAGACCTTGTGTACTGTCACAGGCCTGACCCGTCTGTACCGATGGAAGAGGTTGTGTTGGCGATGGATTACATAGTCAGGAGCGGGATGGCTCTGTACTGGGGGACGTCCGAATGGAGTGCTCAAGAATTAGAAGAGGCACACAGGGTATGCAAAGAATGGAAATGCGTCGAGCCGATAGTGGAACAGCCGCAATACAACATGCTCAAGCGTGAAAGGGTTGAGAAGGAATACCTTCCGATATACGAAAAGTATGGCATGGGCTTGACCATATGGAGCCCTTTGAATGCGGGAATATTGACAGGCAAATACAACAACGGAATACCAAAGGGAAGCAGACTTGATCTTTTCAAAGATAACGGAGGGCTTAAGGGAAATATAGATGAAGCAGGAGGACTTAACGAAAAAACACTTGAAAGAGTCAAGAAACTTACGAAAATTGCCGATGATCTCGGAGTTAAAACGGCTCAGGTTGCGCTTGCATGGGTGTTGAAGAATGATCATGTGAGCAGTGCGATATTGGGTGTCAGCAGAGTCGAACAACTTCAAGAAAACATAAAGAGTCTTGAAGTGAAAGCCAAACTTACAGATGATGTTATGAAAAAGATCAATTCAATATTTGAATGAGGAGAAATTGATGATGGTAAAATCGACCTTTCCGAGAAGAAGGATCTTGGTACTTTTCGTAGGGTTGGCAGCGTTCAACGTTTTAACATGGTCTCTCATGGGACACATAAGTATGCTTGATCCTACAATGCTCGGTATAGGAGCCCTTGCTTATTTCTTTGGTTTACGTCATGCTTTCGATGCGGATCACATCGCAGCGATAGACAACGTAACGAGAAAATTGAGGCAGGAAGATAAAAAACCCGTGGGAGTTGGCTTTTTCTTTTCTCTCGGCCATTCAACGGTTGTGATATTACTTTCCCTTGCGCTTGTCTTTGCAGTCAGAGATGTAAAAGGTCAGATGGGATTTTTGCAGCAGTGGGGTGGAATTGTCGGAACTATCGTATCGGCGAGTTTTTTAACGGCGATAGGTCTTATGAACCTCGTGATCTTCAGGAAACTAAGACGTCTTTTCGTCGAGAATAAGATGAAATCACAAAATTCTGAAGATGTGAACAAAGGAATAGAAGAGTTGTTAAATAGACGTGGATTTTTCTCAAACATTTTCAGGTTTCTTTTTAAAAATATAGACCAAAGTTGGAAAATGTACCCCATAGGCTTTCTCTTCGGCCTCGGTTTCGATACGGCAACAGAAGTTGCAATTTTGGGAATATCCGCAACGATGGCCCAAAATGGAAAGATGCCTATATGGGAGATAATGATCTTTCCGATATTGTTCACAGCCGGTATGAGCCTTATGGACTCTCTGGATGGAGTGGCGATGTTAAAAGCCTATGACTGGGCAATGGTCGATGGCATGAGAAAACTCTTTTTCAATATGACAATCACAGGGATGTCCGTACTTGTGGCCCTTATAATAGGGTTTATCGAATGGATTCAGGTTGTTGGATTGCAATTGAACCTCGGAGGTCCATTCTGGAGCGGCATTGAAAATCTCGATTTCGGAATTCTCGGGATAATCATAGTGAGTTTGATGATCTCGACATGGATCATCGCTTACGTTTATTACAAAAAAGTGCTGAGTTCGTAGGAGGTAAAGATGATCTACAGAAAATTTGGTCAGAAAGATATTGAAGTTTCGGAACTTGGATTTGGTTGCATGAGATTGCCTGTATTGGATGGTGATTATGGGAAGATAGATGAAAAAAAAGCGACTGAAATGTTAAGGTATGCCATAGATAAAGGCGTAAACTACGTTGATACGGCATATCCTTACCATAAAGGCATGAGTGAAATATTCGTTGGAAAAGCGTTAAAGGATGGTTACAGAGAAAAAGTTTATCTGGCGACTAAATCTCCGGTGTGGCTTGTGAATGAAAAAGGAGATTTCGATAAATATCTCGATGAACAACTTAAAAAACTTCAAACGGATCACATAGACATGTATTTACTTCACGCACTCGGAAAGGACAGATGGAAACAGATAAAGGATCTAAACGTCTTCGATTTTGTGGAAAAGGCTAAAAAAGACGGCAGAATAAGAAATATAGGTTTTTCATTTCACGATGAGTTTAAAGTATTCAAAGATATCGTGGATGCTTACGATTGGGATTTCTGCCAGATCCAGCTTAATTACCTTGACGAGCATTTTCAAGCGGGCATTGGAGGCCTGAAATACGCATCTAAAAAAGGTATGGCCGTCATAGTTATGGAACCAATAAAGGGAGGGAAATTAGCCGGTAAATTGCCGTCCGAGGCAGTGGAGATATTCAAAGATGCTAATCCACAAAGGACACCTGCTGAGTGGGCGTTGAGATGGGTCTGGGATCATCCGGAAGTATCACTTTTGCTTAGCGGCATGAGCGAGATGAACCAGGTTGTTGAAAACGTAAAAGTGGCAAATGTTAAACCAAATTCACTTGCTCCGGAAGAAATTACGGCCATAAAAGCGGTGAAAAACGTCTTTGATCAAAGGCTGAAGGTTGATTGCACATCCTGTAATTACTGCATGCCATGCCCAAACGGTGTTCATATTCCTGATGTCTTCAGGCTTTACAACGACGCTTCTCTCTTTGATGAGTTTGACAATTCAAGAAGAGAGTACAAAAATTTCATATCGGGTCATTTTGACGCATCTCAATGCATAGAATGCGGAGATTGTGAAAAAGTTTGTCCTCAGCATCTTCCGATAAGAAAACTTTTGAAAGAAGCAGATGCGGCTCTAAGAGAATAAATGAAAGCGCTTATCGTTGATGGTTACGTTGATGAACCTGCACACTTTGGTGTGCCACCTTATATTTCCGCTTATCCACGGTATGTAGCCGGTCTTCTTAAAATGGCCGGCTATGATTTTTTCTACGACACGATAGAAGGCGTAAGGCAGCATGGATTAAAAGCGGCAGATATACTTGTAACGGTGGGGGGAGTTACCGTTCCGGGAAATTATGTGGGTGGTATACCGATGACAGTTGAAGAGGCAAAAGAGATCTCTAAAAAATTTGTCGGATCCAAAAGCATTATAATAGGTTCTATGGGACAATACGAAGTTGAAAGATCGGGCGGCGTCGTTGCGAATTTGAAGAAGTTTGAAGAGTACGATTTTTCACTTTGGTACGATTACGAAAGAAAACTGTATGAAATACTTACGGGAAAAGCGTGGAATGAAAACAGATATTCGCTCGTCAAGGTTGCATCTGCCGCAGGGGCCGAAGTTATCAAAAAGCATCCGAATTTCCCCGATTTGATGTGTGAAATAGAACTTGGAATGGGTTGCGAAAAAGAAATAAAATGTTCATTTTGTACTGAGCCGCTCTGGGGTAAATCAATTTCAAGGCCTGTCGATGATGTGATAGAAGAAATCAGTTCACTTTACAAATCAGGATGTAGACATTTCAGACTCGGAAGAATTTCGAACATATTTGCTTACATGGGAGAAAAGTATCCAGATCCAAAAGCGATAGAAGCGCTCTACACCGGCATAAGATCCGTTGCGTCAGATCTTATGACCCTTCATACAGATAACGCAAACCCGGGCTACATATACTCTCACATGAAAGAATCTGAAAGCATAGCAGGTACGATATCTGCGTACAACACACCCGGAGATGTTTTGTCAATGGGTATAGAATCTTTCGATCCCAAAGTCATTTCGATGAATAACTTAAAAATTGGCAAAGATCAGGCATTTGATGTCATAAAAATGATAAACGGTGTTGGCGGAAGCCGTGTGGAAGGGATACCAAAATTACTTCCGGGCATAAATCTTTTGTACGGTCTTATGGGAGAAACAAAGGAAACGTATAAAATAAATTTCGAAACTTTGATGAAGATCTTGCATGCAAATTTGATGGTCAGACGTGTTAATATAAGAAAGGTTATGGCCTTTCCTCAAACACCTTTGTTCGAAAAATTGAATGGGAGGGAACCAAAGACAGACGAAAGAATGTACGCCCATCACAAATTTATCGTAAGAAAGGAATTCGATCATGAAATGCTGAAAAGGGTTTTTCCATCGGGAAGCATTTTCAGAGATGTCATAATCGAATATCATGAAGGAAAGATGTCTTACGGAAGAAAAATTGGAACTTATGCCATGCTTGTCGGAATTCCAAAAATTTTAAGTCTCAGGTCTCATGTGGATTGCGTTGTGGTTGATCACGGTCAAAGATCTCTTACAGTACTTCCAATTCCTTTGAAGATAAACAAAGAAGGATATGATATGTTAAAATGGATACCAGGCATAGGAGATAGTTCATCGATTGTGATATTGAAAAGACCCTTTAATTCGATGCAAGAATTTGTACAAAAGACAAATTTGAAATTTCCAGACTGGATGAGTGAGATGGTGAGTTTTGAAAGGTAAAAGAGTTGTAATTCTCGGTGCAACAGGGACGATAGGACGCATGTCCGTCGACGTTTTATCGAAACTCGATCAATTCGAAGTTGTTGGGCTTGCGGCAGGCAAAGATATCAAAACGTTGCTTGAAATCAAATCTAAATTTCCTCTTGCCAAAACATCGATGACAGATGTTTCATCTAAGGACGTTGACTTTCATGGTCAAGACGCAATTGAAAATTTGCTTTCATCGACGAATCCGGACATCGTGATCGTAGGTGTTTCTGGTTTTGCGGGGTTAAAGTATGCTTTGATGTCCTCGAAGTATTCAAAAAGGCTCTGTCTTGCAAACAAAGAGTCCATAATCACGGGTGGAAAATTTTTCATCGATTCGGTCAAAGCAAATGGTTGCGAGATAATCCCTGTTGACAGCGAACATAACGCCATATTTCGTTTGCTTGATTCTGAAAAATCAGAAGTGTCTTTTATATACATAACCGCGTCGGGAGGTGCTGTAAGGGATATTCCAACGGAAAACCTCAAGGACGTAACTCCGGATGTGGTTTTAAAACATCCCGTTTGGAAGATGGGCGCCCGCATAACGATAGATTCATCCACGATGTTCAACAAAGGTCTTGAAGTTATGGAGGCTCATTTTCTTTTCAACCTGAATCCAAAACAAATTCGTGTTTTGATACATCCTCAAGGAAAGATCCATGGAATGATTTATCTGAAAGATAAAACCGTCAAAGTTTTGATGTCAAATGCCGATATGCGCATCCCGATAACTTATGCACTTTGTTATCCGCAAAGTACGGATATATTTGAAGAATTCGATCCTTGCGGAACTTACAGCCTTTTTGATCCGGATCCCAAAAGGTACCCCGCGCTTGACCTTGCTTACAGATGTTTGAAGATGGGAGATGGATCAAGAATAGCGTACAACGCAGCCGATGAGGTTGCGGTTCAGGCCTTTCTTGAAGGTAAAATAAGGTTTACCCAGATATACGAGATAGTAGAAAAAGTCATTGAAAAGGGTTGGCCAAAAGATCTAAAAGATTACGATTCGATAGAAGAGGTGGATAAAGAGGGGAGAAAAACTGCCATGGAGATGCTAAGTAAATGATCCTAAGCATAATATATTTCATCATCATACTCATAGGAATAGTCATCGTTCACGAATTCGGACATTTCATCTTTGCGAAACTTTTTAAGGTCTATGTGCTTGAGTTTGCTTTTGGCTTTGGACCGAAACTTTTTTCTTTTAAAGGAAAAGAAACGGAATACAGGTTTAACGCCATACCTCTTGGCGGGTATGTGAGAATGGCGGGAGAAGATCCCGGCGTAGAAAGTATAGATGGCGTGCCAAAAGAGAGAATGCTTTACTCAAACGCTGCATGGAAACGTTTGATAATAGTGGCGGCAGGCCCTGCTTTCAGCATCATCGCCGCTTACGTTTTGATGATCTTTGTTTCAGTTATCTGGGGTTTCCCACAGGCGCTTGTTGATTGGGTTGTGCCCAATTCGCCCGCAGCCGTTGCCGGTTTGCAACCGGGAGACAGAATAATATCTGTCAACGGCAACGTTATACTCAATCCGAACGAAACTGTAACATTCATAAGCGGTCAGAAGGAAGTGCATATCGTCTACATTCGAAATGGTCAAAGGTACAAAACGTCAATGGCACTTCAAGAATTAGGTCCTCAATATTTCATGGTTATCAATGGAAATGTCTCAACGAACACCACTTTGAAAAAAGTCGGTACAATTCCATTTAATCCCCAAAGTCAAATTATAAACGGTTCACTGCTCACATTCTCAAATGGTGCAACCGCGATACTTGTGAATTACCAATCGATACCAAAATCAAAACTTATCGGTATCTACATGCAATCGATGTCAAATAAAATAGCATCGGTAAATCAATCCACCGGTTTTAAAGCCGGAGATAAAATTTTGTCTATAGACGGGATAAACGCGAGTGGTTCTTTAGGTTTACAAAACGCGATAGAGATCGGTGAATATGCCACGGGGACGGGTAATTTTGCGATCCTCAACGGTGATAAAGTGATCAACGTCTATAAATATGAAGCACCTTCGAATGGCGTTGAAATTGTTTATGAAAGAGACGGAAAGACTTCTTCTGTGATATTAACGCACGATGAATTCAACACTTTTATAAGTTCTCTCGAACTTTTCCCGTCTTACAGTAATTGGTATCCAGGACCAATTGATGCCATAGGATATGGTGTTGTTTACACAAATAGAATTTTCACAAGCATGATAACATTCCTTGGAGGCCTTTTCACAATTAAAAATCCATTAAGCCAGTTCACAGGTCCTGTCGGGCTCGTCAAGATCGTCGGACAGGCATCTGCTCAGGGTCTTCAAACTATACTCACGCTCATCGCTTTGATAACTTTAAACCTTGGAATAATAAATTTAATACCGTTTCCGGCTCTCGATGGCAGTCATATCGTTTTTGCACTCATAGAAATCATAACAAGAAAAAGAGTCAATCCTCAGATCATCGGCTATCTCAGCATGATAGGCTTTATAATACTTATGGGCTTTTTCTTTTACATAACCTATCTTGATCTTGTGAGATTTTATTGAAAATCAGCGACGATTCGGAATCTGAATTTTGTTTAGTGTATGTTATAATTTTTTTACCAATTTAAAGAGGGAGGGAAGCATCTTGCTTGATATTAAAGAATATCTTAAACCAAATACAGTTCAATCTGCTTACGAGATGGGACAAATGCCTAATTCTCTTTACGTGAGCGGCGGGCTTATGGTTGCCCAATTGAAAATTTCAAGCGTTGAAAGGCTTATTGACCTGAAAAGCGTTGGACTAACTCAAATCGAAGATCACGGCAATGCTTTTAAAATAGGTGCCAACGCGAAAATATCCGATCTTATCTCAAATCCATCTCTTAACATCAACGGTGATTTTATAAAAACAGCGCTTAAAGAAATTGGCAGCACTCAAATAAGAAACATGGCAACTTTAGGCGGTTCAATAGCCTTCAAACTCGGTTGGTCTGACGTTATAACGATCTTCATGGTTTTGAATTCAAATCTTGAGATCTACGACGGCAAGTTTTCCAAAATTTCCCTTGAAGAATATGCAAAAAAAAGCATGAAAGGTACGATAATCACAGCGGTGGAGGTGCCAAAAACAGAAGGCATAGCCGTTTTTGAAAAATTCGCAAAATCTAATTTTGATATAGCCACGCTTAATTTAGGCCTTAAAATCGTTTTAGACGGTCAGATCGTCAAAGACGCGCAGATTGTCGTTGGTTCAAGGCCGATGGTTTCTCAGAGAATAAAAGAAGTCGAGGAATTTTTAACTGGAAAGCCCATAAAAAGCGCTTCTAAAGATGCCTGCGATCTTATTGAGAAAGTCATTCAAGTTGGATCGGACATAAGGGCCAGCGCAGAATACAGAAAAGCGCTTTCAAAATCTTTACTTGATAAAGCTCTGAGGAGGTTTCAGTTATGAGGGTGAAGATAAAAATTAACGACAAGGATCAATTTATAGAAATAGATCCCGGAGAAATGCTTTTGGAAACACTTAGAAAACTTGGCTACAAAGGTGTAAAGCATGCATGTTCAACGGCGAGTTGCGGAGCATGCTCCGTTCAACTCGATGGTAAACCTATTTTATCATGTACGACTTTCACGGCCGCGGTTGACGGACACGAGGTGAAGACAATAGAAGGATTTTCGGACGAAAATTCTCTTTCCGATGTCCAAAAAGCACTCATCGACGAAGGAGGATCGCAATGTGGCTTTTGCATTCCGGGTCTTGTTGTTACGGCCGAAGCGCTTTTGAGCGAAAATCCCGATCCCACCCAGCAGGAGGTCATAGATTATCTTAAAGGAAATCTTTGCAGATGTACAGGTTATGAAAGTCAAACCCGCGCAATTCTTAAAGCCGCAAAAGAGAGGCGATCAAAGTGAAAACTCTTACTGAAGAGAAGTTGAACGTTGTCAACACCTCTGTTGAAAAGGTAGACGGTAAAGCGCTTGTCAGAGGCAAACCCGTTTTCACAGATGATTTTGATATTCCAAACACTTTGACGGTGAAAATCCTCAGAAGTCCTTACGCCCACGCGATCATAAAGTCCATAGACACATCCGACGCGATGATAGAAGGCGTTGCGTGCATACTTACCTACAAAGACGTACCACACGTCATTTACACGCGCGCAGGTCAGGGATATCCGGAACCCTCTCCTTACGATACTTTCGTGCTCGATAAAAAAGTTAGATATGTCGGTGACGGGGTTGCGATAATTGCGGCAGAAAATGAAAGCATCGCCGAAAGATCAATGAAACTCATAAAAGTTGAATACGAAGTTTTGCCTTCGATACTCGATTATGAGCATGCGATGGACAAAGATGCGCCGATAATACACGATGAATCAGAAATATCAGGCGCATACGATCCCAAACGCAACATCGCGGCGCATTACGAAATGGAAATAGGAAATGTCGAGGAAGAATTGAAAAAATGCGATTACGTTGTTGATGAAACGTATTACACGCCGAATCAATCTCATGCCATGATGGAACCACATGGGGCCATCTCGTATTTCGATCCGAACGGAAGGTTGACCATAATAACGTCAACTCAGGTGCCATTCCATGCAAGAAGGATAATCAAACGTATCTTTGGCGTTAACTCACGTGTCATAAAACCTCGCATAGGCGGAGGCTTTGGGGGAAAACAAGCACTTCACGTTGAACCTTACGTTGTGGCCGTTACTTTAAAAACTGGAAGACCTGCAAAATGTATATATTCAAGAGAAGAAACGATGACGGCATCCAACACGCGTCATGCGATGAGATTTAGGGCCAGAGCCGGTGCCATGAAAGACGGCACGCTCAGAGCACTTGAATTATGGGGACTTTCCAACACGGGTGCTTACGGAGAGCACGCCCTTACGGTTTTCATGGTCGGAGGTTCAAAGACGCTTCCGCTTTACAACAAAGTTAAGGCCGTTAAATTTGGAGGAGATGTCGTTTACTCCAACACCGAACCAGCCGGAGCCTTCAGAGGATATGGAGCGCCGCAGGGTATGTTTCCGCTTGATTCTGCGCTTGATGAACTTGCACATAAAATTGGGATGGATCCCATTGAATTTAAATTGAAAAATTCGATTCGCGAAGGAGAAACATCACCCATCTTCAGAATAATGGGAGAAGGGCGAGAAGGCGTGGATCAGATCATAAACAGTTGCAAAATTGAAGAATGTGCCATAAATGGATCGAAAGAATTCGGATGGTATGAAAAAAGGAAACAGCCAAGAATAGATCGGCAAAGGCAGATTGCCCATGGTTATGGCGTTGCTTTTGCAATGCAGGGATCATCCATTCCAGCGATAGACATGGGCAGTGCGACGATAAAAATGAACGATGATGGCACCTTCAACTTGCTTGTCGGCGCAACGGATCTGGGAACGGGAAGTGATACGATTCTTGCCCAGATAGTTGCAGAAGTGCTTAACACAACGGTTGAAAAAATAATCGTTTATTCCTCAGATACCGATATGACCCCATTCGATAAAGGTGCTTACGCCTCTTCCACAACTTATGTTTCCGGAAATGCGGCCAAAAAAGCGGCCGAAAAGATGAAAAAGGAAATTCTTAATGCCGCATCTGAGATCATGAATAAACCAATTCACACTTTAGAACTCGATAAAGATGGTGTCATTTCCGAAGATGGGAAAATTTTGAGTTTTAGCGATCTCCAAACAAAACTCTTTTACACATTTAACCAGCGTCAACTTGAGGTTACAGAATCTTTCGTAAGTGAGGTCGCCCCACCGCCATATCTCGTTTCATTCGCGGAAGTGGAGATCGATCTAAACAGCGGAAAAGTAAAAGTTATTGATTTTTTGAATTACATCGATTGCGGTGTCCCGATAAATCCTGTGCTTGCAAGAGGACAGGTAGAAGGTGCGTCTGCACAGGGAATAGGGATGGCACTCTTTGAAGATCATGTAATGGATAAAAATGGAAGGATCATAACAAATGATTTTTTCACTTACAAAATACCCGCAAGAGGAGATATAGGTAGAATACAGGTTAGATTTGTGAAAAGTTATGAACCGACTGGGCCATTTGGGGCAAAGAGTGTTTCCGAAATCGGCCTTGATACTCCAGGACCGGCCATAGCAAATGCGATTTTCGATGCCATTGGAATTAGAATAAGAAGATTACCCATAAGTTCTGAAGATCTCTTCTTTGAGATCAGAAAGAAAGGTTTATGAATGATCCTTTGATTTTGGATTACTTTATCGCCACCTTTGTCGTAGAGGTGGCGATAGTTTTGGTGCTTTTTATTTTTGGAGTCTTCCCGCCACAAGGACGATGAAAAAATATCCCTTTTTTCTCTTCTTTGTATCGGCGATTTTTGGATCATTTCTTTCAAAGACAAATATCTGGTGGATAGGCCCTGTTTTATCGTTAGGCGCAGCCGTACTCATCTTTGCCAAGCGGGATATTTTGATCTCACTTTCAATTTTTTTCATGGGCCTTTCTTTCATGCTTTCTCCGGTGACCATACCTGACGGAATCCACTTCATAACCGGAAGAATAAATCAGGTTAGCGGTAATGCTGTAAGTTTGTCGGATATCAAAATTCATATTTCTCATGGGTGGATAAGGGGAGGATCGGCATACGTTTTACTTTCAAAAACCAATTATTCTCAGAAAAATCCCGAGATATCGGATCTTTTCATGGCAAGAATCGAAAAAACAGATGGTAAAATCTCTGCCATCGATTCTTTTTGGACAGCATGGCCGGGTTCCTTTTTGGATGAAACGATGGCCTGGGGTGCAAAAGTTTCAAATTTCATCTACGATCATTTTAAACGCTACGTGATAGCCGGTGCCGACACGCTCGCTTCGGTTTTTCTCGGAAGAAGAGACATCCCCTACGATCTTAAAATGATGTACAACGAAAGTGGTTATGCACAGATATTCGCAGTATCTGGCGCCAACGTGTGGATAATAGCCACCATAACGCTTATTTTCATTTCGGAACTCGTTCCCATGAATTACGTTAAATATCCGATTGTTTTAGCGATCATCGTCTTTTACGGCATCATAACAGGCTTTTCTATACCCACTTTTCGCGCGGTTTTCACTTTTGGAATTTACACAATTTTCAAACTCTTGGACAGAAAACAAAGTTTGCTCAACATTTTAGGTTTTGTAGGCCTTTTTGAGGTACTCATCGATGGTTCGGTGATCTTCGATCCATCTTTTCAACTTTCTTATTCGGCGGTAATTGGAATGATAGCGCTTATACCCATACTTCCTGAATTCAAACCCAGATACGTTTCTCAGGCATTGAACGCGACAATAGCGGCAAATATAGGGATAATGCCGTTTTTGATTCTTGATTTCGGAAAGATATACGTTGCATCTCTTCCGTTCAACGCACTTGTCGTGCCGGTGCTTATGACCATACTCATGGAAGGTGGTTTGATCTTTTCTCTTTGTGCTATTTTAGAGATATCTTTTCTCGAAGTGATCGTGGGAAGTGGAATTTCACCTTTCGTTAAAGCCTTAGACTGGCTTGCTTATTTTACGATCAGACTGCCACTTTCAACGGTAGAGATACCGTCAAAAATGACAGTCTTTTGGATCACTTTTTCGATGCTTTCAACTTTAATTTTGTTTGCTTTGCTGCATCAGCAAGGCAATCCTGACAAATACCGTAAATCTTCAATTGATGATCTTTTACCTTGAAACCGGTTCTTTCTTCTATTATTTTTTCAAGATCATCGAGCAGATCTTCGTCTAATTCGTAAACTTTTCCGCAAATCGTGCATATAAGATGGTGATGTTGATGGCCGGACGCTTCTTTCAATTCGTACCTTTCAAAGCCATCATCAAGATCTATCTTTGACAAAAGTTTCATTTCAACCAACATTTGAATTGTCCTGTAAATTGTAGCCTTACTTATATTTGAATGCGAATTCTTTCGAGAAACAAGCCTGTAAATTTCATCCGGCGTGAAATGCTCGCCTTTGTGTTCAACAAAAAAAGAAAAGATACTTTCTCTTTGAGAGGTTATTCTTAAATTTTTCTTTTTAAGTTCACCTCTCAACCTTTCGTTTGTCAACCTTATTCACCTCTCAGCAAAAATTTTTCTTTGCGTATAACTTTCAAGTCCTTTTGCCAAAATCGAACATGCTTCCCTGAGATCTTCGGAATTGAGAACATACGCTATTCTTATTTCATCTTTTCCCATATTTGGCGTTATGTAAAACCCTCCAAGTGGTGCCACCATGGTTGTTTTGTTTTGATAAGTGAAATTTTGAAGCATCCATTTTACAAATTCTTCGGCATCTTCGACAGGTAATTTAGCTGCCAGATAAAAAGCGCCTTGAGGTTTATTCACAACAATTCCCGGAATATCTTTAAGCGCTTCATAAACTACGTCTCGCCTTTTTTCATATTCCCTTGTCATGTCCTCGAAATACGAATCAGGCAAATCGAAAAGCCCTATTGCTCCGTACTGGGAAAGGTGGTTAGCCGCAAGCCTGGCCATTGCCATCTTCATCACGGCATCCATTATTTGCTTGTTCTTTGACGCTATGGCACCGATTCTCGCACCACATATGTTGAATCTTTTCGAAAGGCTATCGGCGATTATGACCCTTTCGTGATTGCCGAAATCCATCATCGAATACGCTTTCAAGCCGTCAAAGGTTATCTCTCTGTAAACTTCATCTGAAATTACGTAAAGATCATTCCTTACGGCAAAATCCATTATTGACTGAAGTTCATCTTTTGTGTAAACCACACCATTTGGATTGCCGGGATTTGGAAAAAGCATTGCCCTTGTTTTTGGCGTGAGTACCTTTTCAAACTCCTCGATGGCAGGCATCCTGTAACCGTTTTCTGCCCTTGACGTGACCGGTACGACGTTAACGCCAAGAAATTTCGCAAAAGCCGCGTAATTTGCGTAAAAAGGCTCTATAACGATGATGTCATCGCCGGGATCGGCCACCGCTGCTATCGCAAAACTTACAGCCTCACTGCCACCTTCTGTCACGATTATCTCTTTTGTTTCAAATGGGATTGACCATTTTTTGTAATATTGAGAAAACTTTTCTCTCAATTCGATAAGCCCTGCCGAATTGGTGTAATCATCTATGCCTGAGAACGTTTTTATTCTGTCGAAGTAAATTTTAGGCGTTCTCAAATCAGGCTGACCTATGTTCAGATGATAAACCTTCACGCCTCGCTTTTCGGTTTCGTCAGCATAAGGTACGAGTTTTCTTATAGGTGAAGCCGGCAGTTCACTTGCTCTTCTTGATAAACCGTTATATCTTTCCATCTGAGTGTCACCTCCGTAATTTATGAACCAGCACCAACCATTATCTCCATTTGTACTTTTTTCAACACTATTTTGTTGTTAGATGTGTCCATAACAAGTTCGTCTGCGTAAGCCTTCTCTTTTGTTGAACTGTTGTATAGATAAACGTTACCCGTTATGTCTAAGTAATTTTTGGCGGAATCGTAAGAAAATTGCTTTCCTTGAATGTAAATATCTTTTTTAGTTATGACCGTTGGGCTACCTTGGCCTGTGTAAAAGTTTGTCTTTGTGTTAAATTGAAGGGTAGACGATTGAATGGATATTTGACCGCCACTTGCGTTTATCGTCATCGAAGCCATGCCGGAAAGCGTTCCCACATTTGTGTTAAGGTTGTAAATCATAGATCTTGCTGTGGCTGTGGCATTTCCTGTGTATATAAAAACACGACCGGTCGCCTGAGCCGTCGTCCAATTCACATTGCCACTTAAATCTTTCTGGCCCATGATCGTTATCGAGGTTGCGATTATGGTTGTGTTACCGATCATCACTTTACCATTCGTGATGGTCGTTTGCGTGCTGCCTATGCCGTAATTAACCTCTCCCGCTATTATATGGAGCGTATCTGTAAGTGCCACCACAGATAAAGCCAAGATTAGAACCCAAAAGATGAATAATTTTCTCATGGTTACCTCCTGAAGATATTCTACCACCAATTAGGTGAATATTTTCTATACAATTCACATTTGTTTTTTGTTAATTCTTGACAAATAAAAAATTTTGATTTATAATTCAATAAAATTGATTTTTAGTTTAAAATTATTAAGGAGGTGATCAAAATATCTTTGGTGACGAAGTGTCCAAATTGTGGACACAGGATGGATGTTGTGTCTTTAAGATGCCCTGTTTGCGGGACAGGAGTAACAGGACAGTTCGTGTTAGATGAGTTTTTCAATCTTTCGGAAGATCAGATGAAATTCGTCAAAGTGTTTCTGAAGCACAAAGGGAATTTAAGTGAGGTTCAAAAAGAATTTGACATATCTTATCCTACCGCGCGAAACAGGCTCAATGAAATTGTGTCAACGCTTGGTTATGATGTTGAAGATGAAAGGGAAAACGAAAAAGACATTCTTGAAAAATTGAAAAACGGCGAGATCGACGTTTCATCCGCGATTTCAATGTTGAAAGGAGAAAAAGATGAAGGAAACCAAAAAATTTGACTGGGATATACCGAACGTCAAAAGACTTTTTGTACATTCTATCTCATCGGATACAGTCGTGGTTCGCAACTCAGAAAGCAAAATATCTTTGGAGATCGAACTTTCCGGATTTAAAAAAGACGTTGAAGAGTATGAACCGAAGGTCAAGATCGACACAGATCGGTTTGAAATAGATCTATCGCCGCACACGTCTTTTTTTCCGGACGGATTTTTCGCTTTCGGCTTCATTAAATTCGGAGGATTGGAAATTCAAAGAATTTCTCTGAAAATTCCCGACGGACTTTCTTTGGGAATGGAAACAACCTCCGGAGATACCCTGATCGATGGACTTTCCTTCGATGAATTGAGGATCTCATCTGTCTCGGGAGATTTCGATCTTAATTCAAAGATGAAGCATCTTTTTTTGAAGACTGTTTCAGGCAATACGAATATCAAAGGATCTTCATCGAAGATCGAAAAAATGGAGTTGCAATCGGTATCCGGAGATCTTAAGTTCTCAAAATTGGTTTTTGGTCGCGGAATCATCAAAACCACGTCCGGTGATATAAATCTCACAAATGTGGATCCTGATTTTGAAACTTTGGACGTTAAAACGGTATCGGGAGACTTTTCCGTTTCTTTCACATCAAGGCCGAATGTGCACGTGGAAACCGACACGGTAAGCGGAGACGTAAAATCAGATGTTAACATAAAAGGCATGATAAGAAAAGCATTTGACATCGGAAAACCTTCGTCGATGCTGAAGTTCAAGAGCATCTCCGGAGATGCGAATTTTGAATTCGGATCTTTTGAAACTCAAGATCAAAATTTGAAAAACGAATCTGAAAATGAAGATGAAAGGCTGAAAATTTTTGAAGAGATTTTAAAATCAAAAAGGGCAACAAAAGATGAGATAAAAACGTTGATGAAAACCATCGGATATGATGACGAAAAGATAGAAAAATTTTTATCGGGTAAGTAATCATGGATCAAAAAGAAACCGTTATAGATCAAAAAATGAGACTTTTCAACAAAAACTTTGTCCTTTTGTGGGCAGGTCAGGTAGTTTCATCGATCGGAAATTCAATTCAGTACATTGCGGTCATGTGGTGGATAATGAACCATTTTTCAAGTTCGCAGTCCGGCATCGTTATGGGTTTGATGTTCACATTCAGCGTGATTCCGATGGCAGTCATAGGTCCCTTCGCTGGAGTTCTTAACGATAGAATAAGCAGAAAATCGATCGTCGTACTTTCTGATTTTTTAAGAGGACTTTTGATTTTGTGGATGGCATATCTTGCATACACGAATACTTTGACTGCCATTTTGATATATCTCATCTCCGCATTGATGGGCATAGGCGGCGCTTTTTTCAATCCCGCCATTCAATCGACGATACCAAACATCGTACCGGACAAAAATTTGACTCGTGCAAACAGCCTTTACCAGACGGGAATGCAATTTACCCAGATAATAGGTCCTGCCATAGGAGGAGTTTTGGTGGGATTTTTCGGACCGTTTTTCGTCTTCATGTTAAATGGCTTTTCCTTTATAATTTCGGCCGGAACTGAGATCTTTATAAATTTCAAACAGTCAATTTCAAAGAATAAAGACAGTTCTTTCTTTGCAGACTTCAAAGAGGGATTCAAATTTCTTTACAATCAAAAATTGCTTTTCTGGTCGATGATCATCGTTTCGGTTTTGAACTTTGCCTTTTCTCCGCTCGATATACTCATAGCAAAGCAGATAAAGGAGATATATCATCTTGGTGCGCTTGAACTCGGCTATACGGTCAGCGCCTTTGCAATCGGAATGATGATAGGTTCCATTTTGCTTTCGATAATTCCCGAGATAAAGGTAAAACATAATTTCATAATAATAAGCGCTATAACGATGGGAATATTGTACGTGTTTTTCGGATTCGCACCAAATTTACTTACTTTTTTGGTGATTGCTTTCCTGATGGGTCTTGCACTTGCTTTTGTCAACGTGCTCTTTCAGGTTATAATACAGAGGTTAGTACCAGATGAAAAAAGAGGAAGAGTCTTCAGCGTCATGCTGACATTCGAGACGATGTTTCAACCTATTTCTCTTTCGGTCATCGGTTTCCTGTCTTCGACACTTTCAAATGTTATAATCTTCACAATTCTCGGAACGCTTGTTACCGTTTTCTCGTCTCTTTTCTATCTCGTACCGGGTGTAAAGGAGGTTTAAAATGAAGGCTTTTGCGATTTTTTTGATTTTGCTGGGTTTTTTAGCATTTTTAGGTATTTTTGGTGTCATGGACCTTACATTTGGATTCATATTGGGCATATTTTTTGCCATACTTTTCGGATTTGAAGGTATAAGAGAACTCGTCGGAAGAAGGCTGATAGGAACTGGGAGTTTGCTTTTTGGCATATTCTTGCTTTTAAGGGCATTTCAACTCTTTGGCATAAATGCCTCCTTCAGTCAACTGTTCTTGGGGTTCATTGCCTCTTACCTCATAGGAATAGGATTGCAGATCTTCTTCGGTAAAAGATTCATCCGCATTAAAAAGGAGTGGTTCAATTGAACAGAGAATCTCTCATGAAAATCATCAAAATGCTAAAAGACGGGATCATAAACGAAGCAGAGGCCGCCGATCTAATAGAAGCGATAAGTACCGAGGAAAATGAAGGCAAAGGCAAACAAAAATTCAGAAAACTTGTCATACACGTTGCTCCGAAGACTCAAAACGGAGACAAAATCGATCTTTCCATTCCACTTTCTCTTGCCAGTGGATTTTTAAAAAAATTTGCAACTGAAAAAAATCTGGACTTGGACGTTGATTCCGTGGTGAAAGATGGAATTCACGTTGAAGATGAAGATGAGATCGTTGACATTCATCTTGAATGAGGTGATAATTTGTTAATTTCAAAAGAATTCAAATTTGACGCTGCACATAATCTTGTGAACTATCACGGAAAATGTGAAAGACTTCACGGCCATACTTACAGGCTAAGGGTTACTTTGGAAGGCACACCTGACAAAGACGGGATGATATTGGACTTCACAGAATTAAAAAAAACAGTCAACGATTTAGTCGTTTCAAAACTCGATCATTCTTACATAAATGACACAATTGCCCAGCCTTCTGCCGAGAACATCTCTTCGTGGATATGGAAAATGTTAGAAGTACCTCTTAGCGGGCCAAATTACCGTCTTTACGAGATAATTGTCTGGGAAACGGAAGATTCGTTTGTGACATATAGGGGATAATCAATATCGTGAATCATCAACCCTCGATTTTTAAAGCCGATTGACATATCAAAACGAAAATCATCTGTGGGAACTCTTTTTCGCGATCAAAAGGCCTACAACACCAAGGCCTATGAGTATCAAAAATGATCCTATCGCAACGAAATTCAAGTCATGGCCTCCTTTTAAAATTAGACGAAGGATATAGAAAAAAGTTTAAATTTCGAATAATTTTCAGAGGAGGCTACTTTGTCGAACTCTGTCTTCCACTAAATTATATTTAACTCACTTTAAAAGCCGAATGCTTATTTACTGTAAGCGCAGGGCAGTATGTCCTTTCGATGGCATATCATTTTGCTTTTATTTCAGGATAATTCGTGATTTTTCTTATATCACCATACAATTTTTTAAGCCTTGGATACATGTTCTCGTAAACTTTGAATAATTTTTGGTACAATTCATGATTGGCACTGTTCGGGAGAAATTTTTGCGAATATCTGACCATTTCTCTTGCGGCAATGTCGAAATTTTCATTCATTCCGATTCCGACGCTCGCAACGATGGCGGCTCCCAAACCCGCTGCCTCGTTTATTTCGCTCTTTTCGACAGGAAGGCCAAAGATATCCGAAAATATCTGACATATATCGTTGCTTTTTGAACCACCGCCGGAGACTGTTAATGATTTCGCTCTCACTTTCCCGCGTTTTTCTATTTTCATGAGTCCTTCAAGCAAAGCATAGCCAATGCCTTCTATCATGGCTCTGTACATGTGTGCCCTTGTGTGAGATTCTCCAAAACCTATAAAAGCACCTTTTGCTTCCGGCATTTTTAAGCCGGGTCCCCAATAAGGCTGGGATATCAGGCCAAGAGATCCGGCCGGAACTTTCGAAATCATTTCGTCAAGCAAGTTTTCTTCAAAAATTCCCAATTTTTCGGCATCGAGTCTTTCTTTGAAGCCAAATTCATTTTTAAACCATGTTACCATCCAAAATCCTCTGAAGATTGAAACCGATGGATTGTAAGCGCCCGGCATCACCGATGGGTAAGCGGGCATGAATTTGATCGGCTCAAAGTATTTCTTTGAAGTCATTTGTATCGAGGCCATCGTGCCGAGACTTACGTTTGCTTTATCGTTTTCAACGCATCCTGTCCCGATGGTTTCACAACTTTTATCCGATCCGCAAGATAAAACAGGTGTTCCTTCGATCAATCCCGTTTGTGCCGAGGCCTTCGATGTTATTTTACCTATCACGGTTGATGGCTCCGCAAGGTCCGGCAATTTTTCCGGCTCAACGTAAAACAGCATGTAAGAAACGTTATCTTTTGAAGCCCAACTTTTCTTTTTGTAATCGAAAGGTATGTGACCTATTTGAGATGCAATGGAATCAACAGGTTTTCCCGTTAGCCTGAAATTGAAAAAACCCGACACCTGTAAAAACTTATCGGTACTTTTCCAGATATCTGGTTGATAATTTCTTATCCAGTCCACTTTACTTTCTGATTGGAGAATTATAAACGGTTCATCCATGCCCACAAGGATATGAGAAAGGCGAGTCAAAAATGGCCTTTTTCTCAAATTTAGAAAATTTTTTCTCTGATCAAGCCATAAAATAGCCGGCCTCAAAGGATTTCCGTCTTTATCGACATTTATCATCGTATCGCTTAATGTGGTGACGGTTACTCCTGCAACGCGACTTTGAAAATTATCAACCTGAACTTTCAAATTTTCTAAAGATTTCAAAAATGCAGACCAATAAATTTCAGGATCTTGCTCAGCCCAGCCGGGATAAGGGCTTGAATAAGGATCATAATCAATCTTTGAAAAAGCCCACATCTTGCCTTTTGAATCAAAAAGGAAGGTTCTTAAACTTTGAGTGCCACAATCAACTGAAAGGATAAGGTCTTTCATGACACCTCTCGATCAATTTTAAGAATTTCAAAATCTATCCCTATATCTTTCAATTTTTTGTAAATATTTTCATAACCTCTGAAAATTATCTCAAATTTTTCTATTTCACTCGGCCCATCTGCCGTCGCAGCGGCAAAAAGGATCGTTGCCGTTTCTCTGAGATCATTTCCAACGAGTTTGGCGCCATGAAGTTTTGATGGCATAACTTCTATCTTGTTTTTATCCACGGAGATATCGGCACCCATTTTTTTAAGTTCGTCAACGTGTCTGAAGCGATTTTCGAAGACCGTTTCCGTTATCTCGGAATGACCATTTACATGGCATGCAAGAAGTGTCATTTGAGGCTGAAGATCGGTTGGAAATTGAGGATAGGGTCCTGTTGAGAGTTTAAAAGGTCTCAAATTTGAAGGATAAACGATCAAAGCATTTTCGGATGCCGTTATCTTTGCCCCAATTTTTTTCAGTTCATTTGTAACGTTGTGCATCACGTTGTTGGATATGCCGTTGATCTTCAACATGCCACCACTTGAAAGTGCTCCTATGATGTAAGTGCCGGTTTCTATTCTGTCTCCTATTATGGAATGAACGGACGCGTTTAATTTCTTGACTCCGTCTATGCTTATTCTGTCTGTACCAACGCCTGATATTTTTGCGCCCATGGAATTGAGAAATTTTCCAAGATCGACTATTTCAGGTTCCTTAGCGCAATTTCTTATTTCCGTATGTATGCCGTTTAAAAGTACTGAAGTCATCATAAGATGCTCAGTTGCTCCGACGCTCGGAAATCTCAGATCTATCCTTACATCTTTAAGTACTTTGTCAAAGATGGCTTCTATCATATCATTTTTTTCGTTTACCGAAATGCCAAGTTTCTTCAAACCCTCGATGTGTATGTCTATCGATCTTTTCCCTATTGAACATCCACCGGGATAGCGCAACTCGGCATGGCCCGTTCTTACCGCAAGAGGTCCAAGAAGCAGTATAGATGCACGTATGCTTGATCCAAATTCTCTTATCTCTCCTTTAAGGTTTGACGGCCTTGCCAAGACGGTGTTTTTCTCAAAATTAACGGCAACCCCTGCAGATCTTATCATGGAAATCATCTCGGAAACATCAGCAATGTCGGGAATTTTTTCGATCTTTATTTCTTCCGAGATTAAAACAAGAGACGCGAGAACCGGAAGTGCTGAATTTTTCGCTCCGCCTACGGTTATTTCACCTTCAATTTTCGAATTACCCCTGATTCTTGCTATCATTTCTCTTACCCCTTTTTACACCGATTTGTATTGAAACAGATAATATTGACAAAACTAAAAAAATGGCAACAAAAACCGTCAAAAGAATGACGTCTTTTCCACCGATAAGGGTATTTAAAAGTTCATTTGGTTTGACGTTAAATGAGTTCGAAAAAGGAATGAGAATCGCAAAAGCCGTTATCAACGCTCCTATTGCGGCCATCGCTGTACCAATGGCCCTTTTTTCGTTGAAAATCGTCAAAAGACCGAAAATCAATCCAAAGACGATAAAAACGCCTATCCTTATCCATTGAACATTCGATCCCATATTCAAATTCATCGCGGAGATGGCCCAGTTGTAAATGTAATATGCTATTGCGCCGCCGGCCAAAAATCCCATCATGAAAAGTGCAAATTTGTAAAGTGCTATGAAAAGTGCCGTTACGAGAAAGGCAATTATCAAGACGGCAATTATATGTATCATTTGCTGGTTCGAAGAAGCGATATGAAAATTCTTAAGGATCAAATTCGTCCAGACATATTGCCCTAAATAAATGCCTGCTATGAGTCCTATTATCGCCATTGATATCCTTAAAAGATAATATCCAAAAAAAGTAAGCACGATGCCAACTATCAAAACGACAGGCCAATAGTTGACGACAATACTCGAAAGCGATCCAAGACTCATTTTATATCCTCCCCCTTTGTCCATTTGAATGTCAGTTCAAGAGTTGCGAAAACAGGATCCGCACCATTTTTTATCTTCATTTCAACATCTTGAAAATCTTCCATCAAAAGGCTTATCTCTTCGTATTTCCATAATTTCAAAACATTTTTCCTTTTCTTACCACCAAGTGAAAAACCAACAAGATCTGCTATTTGAGGAGTCGGAACTGAAAGCGCTTTTGATATGTTTTTGACGTCATCCCAGGAGTAATCCGATCTTTCATTTGAAAGCATTTGAGCGACAAGAATGGATGTTTTTTCAAGGCCTCTCAAAGGTATAAGAGGATGCACATCTTCGAGTAGATCTTTCAACATATCCAAAGCAGATGAATCTTTTTCAAAGAACAACCTGTAAAAATCGAAAATGGCCGGAGTTGAATAGATAGGAACAAACATTTTCACCTCTTCCAAAGAAGGTTTTTTTGAAACGACAGAAATTTTTTCAATTTCCATTGCCATTAAATCGATCTTCATGCCTGTACGGTTCAATATCAATCCCTTCTCCGTTTCATCCATTTTAACACCAAAGACTTCACAAATATCGTTTACTTCTTCAATCCAACCTTTAAGATCCCATTGCTTTGGGCAGGAAAGATCCTCGACATCTCCGAATTTCTTCAGTAAATCAAGATCGTTGGAAGTTATTATAACATCATGTTTTGACAAAGGTACATTTTTTAAAAGCCAATTTTTATCTTCTTTTTCCCATTTTTCAACGGATTTCAAAAGAATCGTATGTTCTCCAAAAAGGGTATCCGAAAAAAATTCCAATCGCATGCGATTTATTTTAGATTCCGTGTCCGGAAAAACAGACAAAATGTCATTTTTTACCTTTTTCAAAAAGTTTTTCAATTTCCATTCAGAATCAACGAGTATTGGCCTTATCATTCCTCAATTCCTCAAAACACATTGAAGCCGCACCGTATATCCCCGCATCATCTACGAGATTACTCAAAACTATTTTATAAGTTCCCCAGAAAGATTTCATGACATTTTCATGCGTTTTCTTCTCGACCCCGTCAAGAAGAAATTTGCCTGATCTCGAAACTCCGCCACCAATTACGATTATCTGCGGGTTGAATATATGGACAAAAGAACCTATGGCAATTCCAAGTGCTTCGGTTACACGCTCGAAAACCTTTATTCCAAGCGGATCACCTTTTTTGGCCGCATCCAAAACCGCTTTTGCGCTGAATTCTTTTATTGAAGTATCAGGATACCTTTCTTTCCATTCTTTCGCAAGTCTTGAAATGCCAGTTGCCGAGGCTATCGTTTCAAGACATCCGTGATTTCCACACCCGCAAAGATACCCATTTGGTTCAACGATGACATGACCAAGTTCGCCTCCTATGCCGGTTGATCCTCGAAAGACACGGTCATCGCATATTATGCCTCCGCCGACACCTGTTCCCAGCGTTATCCCAAGCACATTCGTGTATCCCTTTGCAACTCCAAACCATTTTTCACCTACCGCAAAAGCATTCGCATCATTTTCAACGACGACTTTCACCCCAGTTTTCGAAGAGATTTCGGGGCCAAGCGGGACGTCTATCCATCCCGGAAAATTGGGTGAAAATCTCACGATGCCTTTTTTATGATCTATCGATCCTGGAGATCCTATCCCGATCATCTCAACCTTTTCACTTTTTGTCATTTCATTCGCGGTTTTTGCAATTCTCTCAACAACAGCGTTAAAACCTTCTTCTGTTTTGGTATCTATCGTTTGTCTTTTCAGAATATTGCCGTTTTCGTCCACAATTCCCATTGCAACTTTGGTGCCACCAAGATCGATTCCCAACACTTTCATCGATTTCACCTCTTCGATTTTTGTTCAATTTATGGTAAAATATCTTTGAACACCATGCTAAGCGGGGAGTCAGCGGTTCCCTGTAACCCGAAATCCGCTCCATGCGGGGCTGAAGATCGTTCTGCGGTTAGCGGAGGTAAGGTACGGACTTTCTTCGAAAACGTTGAAGATCGGGTCCTGCGCGACGAAAAACCACGAACTTGGTCAGGTCTGAAAGGAAGCAGCCATAAGTGGCCAATTTTGGGCGACGCAGGGTAGCCTTATCGGAGTTTATCGGGAAAGCACCGCCTTGTTTCCGTTGATCAAAGGCGATTGCATGGTGTTCTTCATTTTTGAAAGATCGCTTATACAAATTATTTCATCATGAAAATGTAAGCGGCATTCCCTATGAGCCAATTTAAACTTGGACCTAAGATAACATTCACCACACCAAAAAGAATAAGTACCAACAGTATAATTGTTCCATATATTTCATATTTCAAAACCCAGTTCATGTATTTATTCGGAAGAAAAGCATCAAGTACTTTCGAACCGTCGAGTGGTGGAATGGGAATGAGATTGAAGATGAAAAGCACGTAATTTATAAGGATGAACAAACTCACCGTATCAGACAGGTATGAAAGGTAAGGATTAGAGATGATCGTTGGAAATGAAAAAAGCGGTGCATACCTGGCGTAAAGGAAAAGTCCTGTTTTAAGGTATATGAATTCGGTTACAAATCCAGCAACAAGATTTGAAATTGGACCGGCCAGAGAAACGATGACCATATCTCTTCTAAGATGTTTGAGTTTCCAAAAGTTAACAGGCACAGGCCTTGCCCATCCAAAGTGAAAAATTATAAGTGCAAGGGTACCAAATGGATCAAGATGCTTTAAAGGATTCAAAGTTAACCTTCCGGCACGTTTTGCCGTATCGTCACCTAAAAAGTAAGCAGCCAATCCATGAAAATATTCATGAAGTGTTATGGCGAAAAGTACAGCAGGTACTGCCTCAAGTGCTTCGAATAGAAAGGCTCTTATATCATTTAACATTTTTAACCTCCAGGTCGTGAAGACCTATTATAACTTTTTTGAAATCTTCAGGGAGCGGTGCTACAAATCTCATGCGCTCTCCGGTGATCGGATGATATATTTCGAGAACTGAAGAATGAAGCATCTGTCTTTCACAATTCAAAAAGGCAGAACTTTTCTTACCATATATTTTATCACCTAAGACTGGATTCCCCAAATAACTCATGTGAACTCTTATCTGATGTGTGCGCCCTGTCATGATGGTCACAGACAAAAGCGACGCCGTTTTGAAGTCTTTCATGACTTTGTAGACAGTGTGAGCCTGCCTTCCCCATTTTAAAACGTCCATTCTCGTTCTTACCTGAGGATTTCGGCCTATCGGTGCCAATATTTCTCCTGTTGCCTGCGGTGGAACACCTTCAACAAGCGTGAAATACATTTTATGTGTTTGTCGTGCCTTGAACTGGGCCGAGAGTATCCTCTGTACATCCGGGTTCTTTGCCACCACTATGACTCCGGAGGTGTCCTTGTCAAGACGATGAACTATGTATGGAAAATACTTTCCGTTTGAGTACCATAAAAGCGCATTTACAAGCGTTCCAGTGATTTTTTTCAGCGTCGGATGGGTTACAAGACCCGGCTGTTTATTTATCACAACGATAGAATCATCCTCGTAGATCACATCAAGGGGAATTTTTTCAGGTAATACTTGAGGTATTTCTGGAGGAGGGAAAACCGCTTCAATCACATCTCCGATTTTGAGTTTGTAAGATGGCTTTACGCACTTTGAATTAACTTTGATATTGCCAGTTTTTATGAGATTTTGAACAACGGTTCTTGACGTATTGCTTGGAGCAAATTCCAACATTGCGAGATCTAAACGATTTCTGGCTTCACGATTGGTGACGGTTAATTTGAGGCTTTCCACCATAACTCCTTCTTAAAAAATAAATTCCCAGGCCTATTGCCCCTGCCACAACACAGGAATCCGCAACGTTAAAAACGGGCCACCATCCTATTTGAATAAAATCTACAACATAACCGAATATGGGCCTGCTTATGGCGTTGTTTGATAATGCACCTCCTATCAAAAGTCCGACAGAAAGTCTGAAAAAAAGACTTTTTTCTTTCCATAAGAAGGAAAAAATTATTATGCCACCTATAATCGCAAGCGTAAGATATTCGACGAAATCGTTTTTAAATGCCAGAAGGCTAAAGCCCACACCGGTATTTCTTACGTAAAATAAATTAACAACTCCTTTTACAACGGGTACGCTTTCCCAAAGTACCATTCTTGTTGAAACAAGATATTTTGTGAGTTGATCCACAGATATGACGATTAACACAACAATCCATTGAAAGATCATTTTGCATCCTTTTCAAGAAAATTTTTGATGATATACTGAACCAGTTTTAAATTCCGAATAATCGCTCCAACAGGTGCCCCACTCGATGTCTGGTCCTCGCTGCGCTGCGGAGGCCATCTCGGAGGCATCCTGCTCTCCGCTTAAATTAAATGAACATTCGACTTTTAAAGTTATTTAAGTATATACCAAATAAAGTTATTTAAGTATATACCAAACAAAATTCAAATTCCGAATCATCGCTCCGGTATGTGCCCCGCTTTCAATTCAGAACCTCCACGTTAAGCCCGACCACAAGACTGGTCCCTCCACCGGCTCAACGTTTAACAATTGTCCGCTTGTTGCCGCATCAAGAAAGAAAGATATATCTTTTGAAATGGGTTTTACAAATTGGAATGCGCCCGAAATACCATAAGATGGCTGATATCCTCCCACGTAATACCCTGAAAAGGTTATCGTTGCATTTCCACCGAATATATTGAAAGGCACTTCTCCTTGCAAGTGCAGTTCTTTTTCAGTCATTGCAGTTAAAATTGAAAATGATCCGTCTGTGTAATCGGATATCCATACATATTTTGATGGTGCCTGATGAGCGATGTTTGGGAAAAGATCGACTGAATCAGAAAAAGCCATAAGTGTGTTTGAAAAATTTCCGTAATTTGCACTTAAGCCTATTCCGTAAGCACCGTTTGAAACACCACCCATTAAAAAGAAATTGCCAAGACGTCCTGTGAGTAAAAAGCCATTTTGGTACCAGAATGAATCAAGATAAAAGAAGCCGTTGAAACGTGCAAAATAAGTTCCTCTATCGTAGGCAAAAGAAAGCGCGTTATTTTGAGTTTCTCCTTTTAAAGTCACAGTCCATCCGGACGGAAGTGTACCCACGTCCCAAAGTGTGTAAAATTTTTCTGAGTGGGTATCCGTTGCCCCGTCTTGAATTCTTAAAACTCCCCAATCGAAATCAACGTATTTGAAAAGTTGAGATGCGTAAGGCGTAAAGACAAGCGTGTTGTTGGCAAAGTTTGTGTTAACCGAAAAATAAGATTCAACGTGGGCAACCCAAAATTCAAGATTCATCTCCACCGAAGATGTTAGGTTCAATCCATCGGTTGAGAATGAAGGTCCTGTCGATAAAAAAATTGTACTCTTCGGTGCTGCCAAAACAACTCCAAGAGTTGCAATTGCAAGAACAAAGAATACAATTATTTTTCTCATGACTCACCTTACCATTTTAAGCAGTTCAATCACTATTTCTCTTGGAACGTTCATTATCTCTATTGGGTAGGTGCCTTCATGGTAATCAGTTCCCACGGTTATTTTGAGCCCATGAATTCTTGCCATTTCGTGGTAATACTTTGACTGAGCACTCGTGTGTTGCGAATGATATGCTTCAATTCCATCAAGGCCCCATTCGATCATCTTCATCAGATCGATTTCTTCAAGTCCGGACTTCACCTTGTTCTTGTAAAGGCCAGGATGCGCAAGCACAGCCCATCCTCCCGCCATATGAATTCTCTTTATCGCTTCTTCTGGATCAAGTCCTTTCGGTGCCACATATGCTTTCCCTTTGTCTCCTATAAGTTCTGGAGTAAAAGCATCTTTGAAAGACTTGACATATCCCTTTTCCAAAAGCGCCCTGGCAACATTCGGCCTTCCGACAAAAGGACCTGGAGATTGTTCCATAACATCGTCAAAAGTTATCTTATAACCGAGTTCATTTAATTTGTTAACCGTCTCACGGACTTTTTGTGTTCTTTCTTTGAACCTTGCCTCTAAAAAATCGTTAAAACAGGCATCGTCTGGATCAAAATCGTAACCAAGGATATGCACTTCGCCATCATCGTACATCGTTGATATCTCAACGCCGGCTATCAATTTAATGCCAATCTCCGAAGACAGATCAAGCGCTTCTTTGACGCCGCTTATCGAATCGTGATCTGTAAGTGCACCAAAAACAACACCACCTCCGGCGACTATTTCAAGTACGTCTCTGACGGAGAAGACGCCATCTGAGTGGTTACTGTGAAAATGAAGATCAACTCTTTGAAACATCTTATCAGCCGATTCTCGACATTATTTCTTCAAGTTCCTTGTCATCGATATCGAAATTAGAATAAACTTCCTGAACGTCATCGAGTTCTTCAAGGGAGTTTACGACCTGCAGCACTTTTTCCGCATCTTTTCCGCTCACGTGAACACTCATTTTTGGCACAAAAGTTGGTTCGTAAGAATCAATTTTGTAATCATCTTTAAGTGCATCGACAACTTTGTAAAGCATTTCAGGCGGAGTCATGATTGTGTAAACATCTTCGTCCTCCTTGATATCTTCTGCTCCGGCATCTATGACCCTCATCATAAACTCATCAGGATCGGAAACAGCATCTTTTGAAATTATTATCACACCTTTTCTTTCAAATTGCCAGCCAACACTTCCGCCTTCTGCAAGACTTCCGCCGTATTTGGTTAGAACATGCCTTATATCCGCTATCGTTCTGTTTTTGTTATCTGTCAGTGTGCTTATGTAGAGTGCAACTCCGGCAGGAGCATATCCTTCGTACATTATTTCTTCGTAACTGACACCTTCAAGTTCTCCGGTTCCCCTTTTTATCGCTCTTTCAACGGTGTCCTTCGGCATGTTTGCCTCTCTTGCCTTTTCAACCGCAACTCTCAAACGCGGATTCATATCCGGATCCCCACCTCCGGCTCGTGCGGCAACGGTTAACTCTCTTATAACTTTTGTAAACTCAGCAGATCTCTTGCTATCCTGTGCTTCTTTCCTGTGTTTTATATTGGCCCATTTGTTATGACCAGACATGAAAATCCCTCCTGGATTTTTAACTTTTCAAGATATTTTACCACATTAAGCCTTTTTAACAAAAACATACCCCCAAAGATCATCTCAGGGCTATGCCCACCATCTTCAATTCGTATTTTCTACTTCCAAGTCCAATTTTTTCACCGTGTTCAAGTTGTGCTTTCCATGAAACTTCAGGATGTACTTCGTGGAAAGGATCTTTTCCAACTGTTTTTATGACAAGATCAATGCATGCCTGATCAAGTGCGACAGGATCGGTACTTGCCGCTATTCCTATGTCAGGTGCAACTGGAGGTCTGTTTATAGACCAGCAATCACAATCCGGAGAAACGTTGGTTATGAAAGAAATAAAAAGCCCACGTTTATCTTTCAAAACGGCTTTTGAATATTCGGCTATTTTCATGCTCAAAAGGTCGGATGAAGCATTCCACTGCGGGGTCATCGCACCATAATCACACATGGCCACACACTCTCCGCATCCTATACAGGCATCGTAATCTATCAGCGCATACCTTTTACCATTCTCTCCCTTTACGACCTTAACGGCACCGGTGGGGCAATGCCTTTCACACATGCCGCATGCCGTACAGTTGTCTGTAACGACAACGGGTTTTGAAGTAGAATGCTGTTCGAGTTTTCCAGATCTCGAGGCAGATCCCATACCCAAATTTTTCAAGGTACCTCCAAAGCCAGTTTGTTCATGGCCTTTGAAATGCGTTACCGCTATCACGACATTTGAAAGCGCTATTGCGGAACCTATTTTTGCATTTTTCACGTACTGACCATCTATCGGAACCTCCACTTCATCGCTTCCCCTTAGGCCGTCTGCTATAACAAGCGGTGCTCCAGTTACTTCTTGAACGAAACCATTTACCGTCGCCGTCCAGAGATGATCGATGGCATTGGACCGACTCCCTTTGTAAAGGGTATTTGCATCAGTTAAAAACGGTTTTCCACCAAGTTCTTTTACCCTATCTGTTAGAACGCGTACGTAATTAGGCCTTATGTAGGCCATGTTCCCGTATTCTCCAAAGTGGATCTTTATAGCGACAAGATCGTCCTTCTTTACCACTTCGGATATTCCCGTTCGATCGACAAGCAATTTCAATTTTTGGAGCAAACTCATTCCCGGTGTGGTTGACATATCGGTAAAATAAACGGTAGACATCTTTTCATACTCTCCTTTCAAATTCAGCGTAAAACATTTGATAAACTGTTTTTATAGGTAATCCTTTTTCTTTTGCTATTTTTTTGCATTCTTCGTATTCAGGGGCAATATTGACAGTTTTACCATCTAAAATTCCGACTTTAACTTTGACCTTTCCAAATTGAGTGTCGATTTCCTCTATCTTGCGATCGACTATTTCTCTCTCGATATCAAAGATCCTAACTCCAAGAGTTGTCGTCTCTTGCAAAAGTATTTCGTTGACCTTAAAAAGGTTTTCAACATCGACTATGACGCTTATCTTTGTCGCTGGTCTGTTTTTCTTCATCTGGATTGGTGTGAAATAAACATCCAAAGCGCCGTTTTCGAAGAGTTTTTCCATGATATATTCGTAAAATTGCGGATTCATGTCATCTATGTTTGTCTCAACAACTTTCATCTTTTTTGATCCCTGTTCAACATTTCCGACGTTTATTCTCAAAAGATTGGGAATATCTATCTCATAGGTACCGGCTCCGTAACCCACTTTTTCAACGCGCATAAGAGGTTTAGGGCCAAAATAAGCAGATAAAGTTGTTATTATGGCAGCACCTGTCGGTGTTGTCAATTCTTTTTCTGTTCCGCTTGAGTATGTAGGCACATTTTTAAGCAATTCCATCGTTGCGGGTGCCGGCACGGGTAATTTTCCATGGGCTGCCATGACATATCCTTGGCCGGTGTTGATCGATGAAGCGTATATTCTGTCGATCCCTAACAGTTCAAGTCCCGTAACGGATCCAACTATATCCACTATTGCATCAACGGCTCCGACTTCATGAAAATGAATCTCGTTTATCTCTGTTCTGTGAACCTTTGCTTCGGCTTTTGCAAGATTCAGGAAGATCGCTTTGCTTTTTTCTTTTATCGTTCTTGAAAGTTCGCTCGTTTCTATTATTTTATTTATATCTTCGAGGTTCCTTCCGTGATGTTCGTGATCGTGATCATGGTCGTGATCGTGGTTGTGGTCGTGTTCGTGTTCATGATTGTGTAAGTGCACATCAACGTAAGTACCACCTATGTGAGATCTTGAAACTTTTTCGATCTTTATTTCGTATTCATTTTCAAGGCCTAATTTATTTAATTCAGACTCAAGCGATTTGGGATCGAGGCCAAGATCTATCAAAGCACCTAAAACCATATTTCCGCTTATACCCGAAAACATTTCAAAATAAGCGTCCATTTGAATCACTCCTCTCCTATTTTGTTTATCATGCTGGCCAGATAAGCGGCTCCGAAACCGTTATCTATGTTAACAACTCCCACTCCTCCCGAGCAGTTGTTCAGCATCGTTAAAAGCGGTGCAAGTCCTTTGAAGTTTGCGCCATAACCCACACTTGTCGGAACTGCTATAACCGGTTTTTTGACGAGTCCTGCGATGACGCTTGGAAGCGCACCATCCATGCCAGCGATTACAATTATAACTTTAGCCTTGTCAAGTAAATCAACGTTGTAAAGGATCCTGTGAATGCCCGCAACCCCGACATCCAAAAGTTTTGATACCGAATTTCCCATTATTCTTGCACTTTCATATGATTCTTCAACTACCGGCAAATCCGAAGTGCCGGCGCTTACAATGAGAATATTTCCGGTATTTTGTGGACTTTCCCTTTCCAAAGTAATAGTTCTACCCAAAGCATTGTAAGTGGCTTGAGGAAAAAGCGTACTGATTTTTTTAAACGTTGTTTTATTTGCCCTTGTGCCAAGTACATTTGAATTCTTGTCAGATAACTTTTTGAAGATTTCTAAGACTTGATCATCTGTTTTTCCTTCACAAAAGATCACCTCAGGGAAACCGCGCCTTTTCGTCCTGTCAAGATCAACGCGTGCAAAATCAAGATCATCGTATCCGGGATCGATTATCATCTCAATGGCCTCATCGATTTCTATTTTCCCCAACTTCACAGATTCAAGAATTGATTTCAGATTTTTACCTACCATTTTTAAGCACCTCGTTAAGACTTCCGCTTCTGTAACCTTCAAGATCAAGGGTGACGTAATTAAATCCGAGAGATTTTGCAAGTTTCACGATCTCGAATTTTTTTTCAAGAATTATCTGAAATTCATCCGGCATTACCTCTATTCTTAAGGTTTTTTCGTCATGATACCGTGCCCTGTGGACCTTCAATCCGGTTGAACTGAGATAAAATTCAATCTTTCTTATCTTTTCGAGTTTATCGGTTGTTATTCTTGTACCGTAAGGAAAGCGAGTCGCAAGGCATGTCTCGGGTTGTTTGTCCCACGTGGGTAATCCCATTTCTTTTGAAAAATTCCTTATCTCGGATTTTGTCAATTCGGCATCTTTTAATGGACTTGATATTCCAAGTTCCGTAAGTGCTTTCAAGCCCGGTCTGTAATCATTCAAAACATCATCGTAATTGGTTCCGTCTGCGATAAACTTAACGTCATTTTCTTTGGCAATTTTGATAAGATCTTTGAATATGGAATATTTGCAATAATAGCAACGTAAAGCATCATTTTTGGCAAAATTTTCATCTTCAAGTTCATTTGAGTCAACGATGATCTGCCTTATACCCAAGTCTTCTGCGATTTGAGTGGATTTTTTTATTTCATCTTCAAATCTTATCGGAGAAATAACCGTTACAGCCAAAACCTTGTCTTTTCCCAAAATGTCTTTGGCAACTTTCAAAAGGAAAGTGCTATCTGTTCCTCCTGAAAATGCCACTGCAATTTTTCCCATTTTTCGGATTATCGATTTAAGATTTTCCAATTTTTCCGCAGAATTCATGATTGCACTTCCTTATTTGAAAATTATATCACAAGCCCCGCATAATTGCGGGGCTTATTTAATTTTAAATTTGTATACCTTTATTTTCCTGCCGCTACATCGGCCTTTTCTAAATTTTTAGCCTCTTTTATCGCCGCTTGCAAGAAATCGTAATCAAGTATGAATGGATATTTTTTTGCCCACTCAAAGATCTTGTCTGGGTTATTCTGGAACCATAATCTATCTAGTCCTTCACCGTGAGAAGTACCTTTTTGTTTTATCTCTTCGATGTTTTTGGTGAATTCATTTTCCCACACGGGATCAAGTTCTTTGTGAATGTTTTTGGAATATTCATCCAAAGCAGGCGCCAATTTTGTAACAACGAGATCCGACGCACCTTTATCCGTTGATATTGCGTTATGCTTTGCAACTACTTCTCTGAGAATCCACGGATTGTCTATTATCATGCATGGAGTTAAAAGATTATCTGAATGTGGCTGATGAAATCTTATGTCTGCAAGGAAAGGAGATTGTAAAATTTCAACAAGAGATTTTTCTTTCACGTTGTCTGTCGCGAAATGCGTGAATATGCAAGGTTCAACGTATCCTTCGCTGTTGATGTGAAGATATCTTCTTCCGCCGGCTATACATCCGCCAACAGATGGTGCATCATTCCAGAAATCCATCAAGAAATAGGGTTTTCTTGCCCTCAATGACCTTACAAAGTCTCCCATTGCCTTTCTCTGAGATGGAAGTGGCATGAGATCAACTTCCGGATCTCTTCCCACTGGCATGAAAAGGAATAGCCATGAAAAGAAAGCACCTTTTTCTATCCAGAAGTCGTAAAGTTCATCAGATGTGAGTTGATCAAAATTCGTCCTCATGAAAACGAAAGAATTACCAAATATGATCCCTCTTTCTCTTAATCTATCTGCGGCAGCGATTACTTTGGCGTAAATACCTTTTCCTCTTATGTAATCAGTTTCGTCTTCCCATCCATTTACGCTAAGAACGGGATAAACATTGCCAAGTTCCTGAATTTGATCGGCCACTTTATCGGTTATGAACGTTGAGTTCGTGAAGATCATGAAAAGAGAATCGTTGTGCTTTTTTATGAGTGGGTAAAGTTCACCCCATCTGACAAATGGTTCTCCTCCGAGGATCGTGTAAAAATAAGTACCGATTTCTTTTCCCTGTGTGATTATGCTGTCGACAAGTTCAATTGGCATATCATCCTGTCTTGAATATTCACTCGCGTAACAGCCAATGCAATTCAGGTTGCATCTCATAGTCGGGCTTATGAGGATGGTGTAGGGAGCGGCAAAACCGTTCTTTTGTACGGTTTCTTCTTTGTTGTACTTGATCCATCCAAGATTTACATTTACAAGGAAATTTGTGAAGAAAGTTTTCACAATGTGTTTGTCTTTCTTGAAAAGATTTATAAGCCACTGCCTTGAACCAGGATTCTTTTGAACCCAATCTGCGAATTTAGAAAGGTTATCGGTCCCTCCTATGGTGTGTTCCAGTTTTTTGAGAGATTCAATGGCTTTATCGAAATTCTGTTCTGGATCTTTGACTATGAAATCTATATACCTTCCAAGAACTGCATTTATCGCCATTTTTGTAGCCTTATCTTTGATTTCGTTTCCTATTCCCATTCAGATCATACTCCTTCCCTAAAATTTTACCGAACGGTCAAATTGAAATCAAGACCATTTTACACAAAAAAAAATCTTTTGTCAATACGTCTTGATTTTTTATGTTCAAATGTATTAGAATATAAAGCGTTGCGGGGTCGTGGCGCAGCTGGGAGCGCGCTTGCATGGCATGCAAGAGGTCGTGGGTTCAAATCCCATCGGCTCCACAGAAAAAAGGCGAATCTTTAAGATTCGCCTTTACTCTATACTTAAATAACTTTAAAAGTCGAATGTTCATTTAATTTAAGCGGAGGGCAGGATGCCTCCGAGATGGCCTCCGCAGCAGCGCGAGGACCAGACATCGAGTGGGGCACCTGCCATCGCTGCGATTCGGAATTTAAAACTGGTTCAGTATATTTTCATAAGA
The DNA here is from genome assembly GCF_049965695.1 of Athalassotoga sp. Taxonomy (NCBI): domain Bacteria; kingdom Thermotogati; phylum Thermotogota; class Thermotogae; order Mesoaciditogales; family Mesoaciditogaceae; genus Athalassotoga; species Athalassotoga sp. Next base: position 35,373 of record NZ_JBMFWB010000012.1, read on the forward strand.
GATTGATCGATCTCAACTTGCTGCCCTTCTTTGACAAGAATTTCCGTTATTTTGCAATCTCGAGGGGCAAGAATCTCGTTTTCCATCTTCATGGCCTCAAGCGTAAGCAAGGTTTGACCATCCTTGATGTTTTCACCAACTTTTGCTTTTATCTTGACTATCGTTCCCGACATGGGTGCGCGAATTATTTCCTCTTCATTTTTTTCATCTTCAGAAGAAACATGTTGAACAGGTTGAACGATTTTTGGAGGTTGCGGCTCACTTCTTGGGAATTGCTTTGTTTGATCCGTTTTGATCGAAAGTGGTGAAGGCATATTTGTATCTTCCTTGCCAATTTCTTCAACTTCAACCTCGTAGACTTTTCCATTAACCTTTATCATGTATTTTTTTAACATTGCATTTACCCCTTTCTTGTCTTCCAGAAGATCTGAGGAGTGTGAATTGTCCATCTGTTGATGTAATTGCAATTTTGGTCAATTTTTTTGACTTTTTTTATCAGTACCTCTTTTTCTGATGAATAAGCCTTTATTGCCGCGAAAATGACGGCAACAATCTCTTCGTTGTCTTCCATGTCAGGCCTCATAAAGGAATATTGCCATGTTTTTTGGAAGGTTTGCCTTCCACCTTTGATCCAAGTATTTCAAGTCCTCGAATTAAAACACTTCGCGTCTCGGAAGGTAAAATAACCGTGTCAACGTAACCACGAGAAGCGGCAACGTAAGGATTAGAAAAGGTATCGGCGTATTCTTTTATTTTTTCCGATCTTGTTTTTTCAGGATCAACCGAATTTTTTATCTCATTTCTGAAAATCACATTTGCGGCTCCGTCAGCGCCCATAACGGCTATTTCCGCCGTCGGCCATGCCAAAACGATATCGGCACCAAGATGTTTGCTTCCCATCGCTATGTAAGCACCACCGTAATCTCTGCGCGTTATAACGGTTATTTTGGGTACGGAAGCCTCGCTGTAGGCGAAAAGTAATTTTGCTCCATGTCTTATTATGCCACCATATTCTTGAGAGGTACCGGGTAAAAAGCCTGGAGTGTCGGCGAAAGTTATAATCGGAATGTTGAACGCATCGAGAAAACGTATAAAACGTGCCGCTTTGTCTGAAGAATCTATATCAAGCACACCAGCCAACACTTTTGGCTGGTTTGCAACAATTCCAACGGTTCTTCCGTTTATTCTTGCAAAACCGGTGATCATGGATCTCGCAAATTTAGCCTGCACCTCAAAAAAAGTACCTGGATCTACTATTTTGTTTACAACATCTATCATATCGTAGGGCTTATTTGAAGATTGAGGTACTATTGAATTTATTGATTCATCTGATTCAATTTCGATTTCCGATCCCATTTTGGGATTTTCCATGTTATTTGAAGGAATGTAAGAAAGTATCTTTTTGACGATTTGCATCGCGTCCATATCGTTTTTTGCTATGAAATGCGCAACGCCGCTTTTAGAGTTATGAACTTCTGCACCGCCGAGACTTTCCTGGGTCACATCTTCACCGGTAACAGCCTTTATGACTTCAGGACCAGTTATGAACATTTTCGATGTTTTATCCACCATGATGACAAAATCTGTTATAGCCGGTGAATAAACAGCACCTCCAGCGCAAGGCCCGGCTATAACGGTTATTTGTGGTATCACTCCGGATGCAAGGGTGTTTCTGTAAAAGATTTCTCCGTAGCCGTAAAGTGAGTCAACACCTTCTTGAATTCTCGCACCACCGGAATCATTTATTCCAACAAGAGGTATCCCCATTTTCATGGCCATATCTTGAATTTTGGTTATCTTTTTGGCATGCATTTCTCCGACGGAACCACCTTGAACGGTGAAATCTTGTGAAAATATGGCAATTTCTCTGCCATCCACACGCCCTATGCCCGTAACAACTCCATCTGCTGGAAAATACTTTTGATCAAGGCCAAAATAAGTTGATCTGTGCCTTATGTGATCGTCAACTTCAAAAAAACTTCCTTCATCGACAAGAACTGCTATTCTTTCACGGGCCGTCAATTTTCCCTCTTCATGTTGCTTTTTTATTCTTTCTTCTCCGCCACCGAGACGTATTGTTTCGCGTCTCTTTAAAAGATCATCGTTTCTGTCCAATTTAATCCTTCCTCCTTTCAACGAGTTCTATCATAACACCATTTGCGTCTTTTGGATGTATAAACGTTACGATCGTGTTGTTTGCCCCCTGAGACGGATCTGATGTTACCCTATACCCTTCGTTTTTGAGTTGCTTAACGGTTTCATAAATGTCGTCCACTTCAAAAGCAACGTGGTTAAGCCCTTCTCCTCTTTTTTCGATGAATTTGGATATTGTACCCTCAGGATCGAGATCTTCAAGAAGTTCTATACGAGTTCCTCCAGCGTCGATCATGACAACCTTCAATTTTTTACCTTCAAGTATTTCTTCGTCAGCATGCATGCCAAGGGATTTTGTGTATATTTTGGATGCATCTAAAGCAGATTTAACTGCAATTCCTATGTGATCGATTTTTATAACTTTCACCGTTGCATTCCTCCCTTCATTATCCAGGATAGAGATGTTCTTTTCTTATTATACTAAATCTCTTTCATACTTGATCAATTTTATCCGAATCGTCGCTCCGGCAGGTACCTACAACGGCAGGTAGCATGTGGCTCGTAGCCCGTAGAATTGGCAATTTTCAATTTAACAGACTGTTCACTCTTCACACGTCACCACTCACCAATTGAGGCATCCTACTCTCCGCGACAGGGTAGTTCATTATCATGGCTTTTTGCCACCGTGTGCTGTATGTTATACTTTATAAGAAGTTTGAAAAGGAGGAAGTTTTTATGCCAAAATCAGTTAGAGCTCCAAGAGGCACAGAAATAACATGTAAAAGTTGGCAGACGGAAGCACCAATGCGTATGATAATGAATAACCTTGATCCTGAAGTCGCAAGAGATCCAGACCGCCTTATAGTTTATGGAGGAACCGGAAAGGCAGCAAGGAATTGGGAATCATTTGACGCGATAGTTAAAACACTCAAAAGACTCAACAACGATGAAACTCTCCTTGTTCAATCTGGAAAACCAGTTGCCGTTTTCAGAACAAATGAGTGGGCACCGAGGGTTTTGATTTCAAACGCAATGTTAGTTCCAAAATGGGCAGATTGGGATTATTTTCGAGAACTTGAGTCACGTGGACTTACGATGTTTGGACAGATGACGGCAGGAAGTTGGATATACATAGGCACACAGGGCATTTTACAGGGCACATATGAAGTTTTTTATTCTATCGCTCAAAAATATTTCGACGGTACTTTGGCAGGGAAAATAGTCGTTACGGCAGGCCTTGGTGAAATGGGCGGCGCACAACCTTTATCCGTGACTTTCAACGGAGGAGTTATGATAGCCGTTGAAGTTGATAAAAGGATGATCGACAGAAGGCTTGAAAAACATTATTTGGACACATGGACCGATTCTTACGATGAAGCGGTAAAGATGGCAAAGGATGCTGCGACAAAAAAGCAACCACTTTCAATAGGATTACTTGGTAATGCGGCTGAAATACTTCCAAGAATGGTAAAGGAAGGATTTATTCCTGATATAGTTACGGATCAAACTTCGGCTCATGATCCACTTAACGGATACATTCCCATCGGATTAAACGTTGAAGAAGCGTCAAAAATGAGAGAAAAAAACAAAGATGAGTATATGAAAAAAGTTTTTGATTCCATGGTAGAACATGTTGTGGCAATCGTCGAAATGCAAAAAAGAGGATCAAAGACTTTTGAGTACGGAAACAACATAAGACGTATGGCTTACGATCATGGCGCAAAAGATGCCTTTCAAATCGTTGGATATGTGCCGGAATACATAAGACCCCTCTTTTCCGAAGGCAAAGGTCCTTTCAGATGGGTGGCGCTTTCCGGCGATCCGCAGGACATATACAAGACGGATGAAGTCGTGCTTAAACTTTTCCCATACGATGATCATCTCAAAAAATGGATCCATATGGCACACGAAAAGGTAAACTGGCAAGGTTTACCGGCAAGAATATGCTGGCTCGGTCAGGGCGAAAGGGAGCAGTTCGGCCTTGAGATAAACAAAATGGTAAGAGACGGCAAACTCAAAGCCCCGATAGTGATCGGGCGTGATCATCACGATACGGGATCCGTAGCCTCTCCTTACAGGGAAACAGAAGCGATGAAAGATGGATCGGATGCGATAGCGGATTGGCCAATTTTAAATGCGCTTTTAAACACTTCTTCTGGAGCCACGTGGGTTTCGGTTCATCATGGTGGTGGAGTCGGAATAGGATATTCGATTCATGCCGGTTTTGTCTGTGTTGCGGATGGAACGAAAATTGAGGATGAGAAGTTATCAAGGGTATTAAACAACGATCCGGGCATAGGTGTTGTACGTCACGCAGATGCAGGTTATGAAATAGCCAAAGAGACGGCTATGAAACACAAAATAGATATGCCGATGGAAAAGTAAAGTGATACATGAGGTAAAAGGGATCAGACATTATGGAATAGAGAAAAACGGCAGGCGGCTCGTAGCGGGTAGCACGTAGAAAAAATGGTAACGCGTGATCGGTAACGAGTGAAAAAAACAGTAATGGGTAACGCGTAATCAGTGATCAGTAAAACAGCGCGTGGCACGTGGAAAAGACGGACGGCGACGGAGAGCATGATGCCGCGAGGTGGCCGACGCTTCGTAGCGAGGACCAGACACTTAAGGGCGAATGCGAAAGCCGACGCACAAAAGACATTAGAGATTAGACATTAGAGATTAGAGATCAAAAGTGGCGAATTGCGTATGAAAAAATTGCATTGTGAGGATATAAAATGTGCGGAATTTTTGGAGTTATCGGGAAAACAAATGCAAATGAATTGCTTGAAATATCTCAGATTTTGAAGCACCGCGGTCCTGATGATGAAGGATTTTGTTCCATTCCTAATGTTAAACACTTCTGTGGGCCTGATACGGTGAGATCGCTTTTATTTCCGAAAATCAGTGGAGATTTGGACGGTGCTTTTGGTTACAGAAGGCTTAGCATAATAGATCTGTCTGTGAAAAGTCATCAGCCGATGGAAAAAGACGGTTATGTTGTTGTGTTCAACGGCGAAATTTACAATTTTGCCTCAATACGGGAAGAACTTGAAGGATTGGGTCACCAGTTCAACTCCTCGGGGGACACCGAAGTACTTTTGACCTCTTACATTCAATGGGGAGAAAGGTGTGTAGATCATTTCAATGGAATGTGGGCTTTTTCAATATGGGATCCGAAAAGGCGTATTGTCTTTTCGTCAAGGGACAGATTCGGAATAAAACCTTTTCTTTACTTTCACGATGACAGATATTTTGCTTTTGCTTCAGAGCAAAAAGCACTTTTGAAATTTTCTAAAGTTTCGAATAATCCGGATCTGGAAGATGCGAAAAGATATCTTATCTGGGGAATGCAAAATTTTTCCGAAAATTGCATGTTCAAAGAAATAAAGAGGTTGCTTCCTTCTCATAACCTTGTTTTCAACGTTGATACGGGTGAATTAAAAACTTACGAATACTGGAATATACATCCAAATACGGAAAAATCCGTCTACGATGAAAAACAAGGTCAGATGTACTTCCAAAAATTTCGTGAAATTTTCACAGATGCGGTAAGATTAAGGCTAATAAGCGATGTCAAAGTCGGAACCGCTTTAAGCGGAGGGATAGATTCTTCTTCAATCGTTTATACCGTTAGAGAACTCATGAAAAAGCAAAGTGTGCCTTCAATCGGGGATATTCAATACACTTTTTCGGCCGTTTACGGAAATTACGTTGCGGATGAATCGAAATGGATTGATATAGTAGCAAAAGAAACAGCGGTTAAATCTTTGAAAGTCGTTCCGGATCACGAAGATCTTGCCAGCCGTCTTGAGGCACTTGCATACGTCCACGATGAACCATTTGATTCTACGTCGACATACGCACAATATCGCGTCATGAATTTGGTCAGAGAAAGCGGTGTTACGGTTACGCTTGACGGTCAGGGTGGCGATGAAATAGCGGGCGGATATCCACTTTACATGCCAATGATGATCCTTGAAAACTTTCCGAATAAAACGTTTTTTTCGGAAATCAAAAATCTTAAAAAAGCAAATTCATCGTTTGGGCTGTTTTTGAGAACAATCGGTACACGTTATGTAAACGATGTGGCCCAAAGAAGATATTTCAAAGAAATTTCAAAAGGCCTTTTCAACCATACAAACCAATTCATACCTTACGGCGGCAGATCAAAGGCTGAATTTTCTCACATGAACTTGCGCGCATGGTCTGACATGAGAGAAGAATTAGTGGACCTTTTAAAAACGGCAGATAGAAATTCCATGGCTTTTTCAATAGAGTCGAGATTTCCTTACCTTGATTACAGACTTGTAGAATTTGCCATGTCTGTACCATCTGCATACAAAATTCATCAGGGATGGACAAAATATCTGTCACGCAGAAGTTTTGAAGGGTTGATAAACGATAAGGTGCTTTGGAGAAAAGACAAGTTAGGTTTTCCAACACCTCAAAAAGCGTGGTTTGAAATGGGCTTTTCTGATTTTGCGATGAATTACATTTCAAATTCAAAATTTTTAAAATATCTTGATGTGAATGTAAATGGAGTTTTTTCGCACAAATTACTTTGGCGCCTTGTGAACCTTGCTGCATGGGCAAGGGTATTTGAAATGGATTAAGTTACTGAATCAGTTTTAAAAGTAGAACACTTTTTGTCATGTTCACCAATAATGTGCTATGACCGTCACTTTTTGTTGAAAAGGAGATGGTATCTTGGAAAGAACATTGGTGCTTGTAAAGCCAGATGGTGTTAAAAGAGGATTGATAGGTGAGATCATATCACGCTTTGAAAGAAAAGGGTTTAACATCGTGAATATGAAAATGTTGCGGATGACAAAGGAACTGGCGGCAGATCATTATGCCGAGCACAAAGGAATGCCTTACTACGATCGGCTCATAGAATACATAACAAGCGGTCCGGTGATCGCGATGATTTTGGAAGGGGAAGATGCCGTTAACATTGTCAGGATGATGATAGGTAAGACATCTCCTTCGGAGTCTCTTCCTGGGACGATAAGAGGAGATTTTTCGCTCAATATCACCGTTAACATCGTACACGCGTCTGATTCCTTAGAAAACGCGGAAAGAGAGATGAAAAGATTCTTTTCATGATTTTTGACATGTATACCAAACAAAATTCAAATTTCGAATCATCGCTCCAGCAGGTGCCTACAACGGCAGGTAGCGTGTGGCTCGTAGCACGTAGGAATTGGCAATTGTCAATTTAACAGACTGTTCACTCTTCACACGTCACTTCTCACCAATTGAGGCATCCTGCTCTCCGCTCATGGTAAATGAGCATTCGGCTTTCAAAGTGAGTTAAGTATAAGTGAACACAAACATGGTTCATCATGGATTTAAACTGAGGGGGGGTAAAATGAGAAATGGTGCGATTTTGCTTGAATCATTGATCTTTTTGATACTCTCTTTCATACTGTTTTCAATCGTGATCTCGGTTACTTCAACTTTAACCCGCAATCAGCAATTCATAGAAAGGGGATCTAAAGAACTTTCAGAAATAATTTCGATATCCAATATCGATCCAGACGATATTCCCCAATCTAAGATTGACAATTTAAAAATCATCGATGAAACAGGGGGGAAAATTGTGTATGAATACAAATCCACAGTCACAGGTGAAACATTCAGGATCGGTGATAATTGAAGTAATAGTAGCCCTTTCAATCTATGGAATAAGCCTTGCCACCATTTATGATTCGATAAGCATCATGATGAAAACGATGATCAAAATTTCGGCATCAGAAAAATACGTTGAAGACTTCGAAGATGCACTAACTTACATGTACAAAACGGACATCGAAAGGGGAAAAGAACTCGAACTCATCTCATATAAAACATGGTCTGTACTTTTAATCGATTTTGATCCCAAAGATCCTGAATCACATGTTGTCGGATACCAACTTTTTAAGTCGAATGACGGATCAAAATTAAGAAGGATAGTTGCAAAATGGGATGAGGATATACATAAATTAAAAATTCAAAGGCCGGGGCAAAAATATTTTGACTCTCACTTTTCGGGATTCAACGCGGTTTACACGGGAAAAGAGATGTTATCCTTTGACGTTGAAGGAAAGTACATAACGTTTACATTTGGAAAGATAAAAACTTACATTGGCCGTATATCTCAGGTATACTGATTCAACTTTGATTGTGTGAAGTATAAGTTCCGGCAGATACCCTCTCAATGTCTGGCCCTCGCTGCGCAGCGTTGGCCATTGTGACGGTTTGTGATTTGAATTTTGCTTGGTATAAATCATTGAATTGATCGGTCATGTTATGGTATACTTTAGAGATATAATTTTGTATTTTCAAGAAGGAGGAAATTTTTAAATGGCAAAAATAAGATCCGCCATAAAGAACATGAGAAAGTCTGAAAAGAAACATCTCCAAAACCAAATTAAAAAGTCTCAATTCAAGACGTCCGTTAAAAAGGCTATCGTTTCAGCCCAAAAGGGAGAAGACACGACTAAACTTTTAAGTGAGGCATTTTCCAAAATTGACAAGGCTGCCAAGACCGGATCAATTCATAAAAATCAAGCGGCAAGAAGAAAATCAAGACTTGTGAAAAAGATCAAATCGCTTCAAAAAGTTGAGACTCAAACTGTTCAGAGCAAGTGAGTTATTTTAAAATTTGCAGGATCTCCGAAAAACGGAGATCTTTTTGATTTTTGAACATCGTGTTTTTTTTAATGTCTAAATAACGGGAGTGGGATTTCAAATTTGGAAGAGCAAAAACTTATAGAAAGTTTAAAACGTGCAGATTCACGCGCTTATGATGAATTGTACAGGGAATATGTAGAAAAAATAGGTGGAATAGCAAGATCTTATCTCGGCGTTGATGATGTTGAAGACGTTATTCAAGAGGTTTTTATAAAGGTCTATAAAAACATAAAGAAATTTCGTGGAGACTCTTCATTGTCGACTTGGATCTACAGGATAACTGTCAACGTGTGTAAAGATATGCTTGGTAAAAAGCACAGACGTAAGGAGATATTGACCAGTTTTGGAGAAGAAGATGATGATGAGAAAAACACCATCAGAGAACCGGCAGATGAATTACAACCTTCAGATGAACTTATGAAAATGCTTTCTGCCGAAGAAATTTCAAAAGCCATAGATTCTCTTTCGAAAGAAGATAGATTGCTTATAAATTTGAGAGAAATTGAAGGCATGAGTTACGATCAAATATCTGAAATAATGGACAAACCGGTGGGCACCGTTAAAAGTAGGCTTCATTATGCTCGTGAAAGACTTAAGGGAATATTGGAGGAAAGTTTGGGCATTGAAGGAGAGGTTAACGATGAGGTGTGAGGAATTTAGAGAAAAGTACATAAATGACGAAATGACAGATCAAGAGAAATTACAATTTGAGGATCACCTGAAAGTATGCGAAAGTTGTAAAATCTTTGTTCAAAACTATCAAAAGATAAAAGATGGCCTTAAATTGCTTTACACCTTCAAACCATCTAAGGCTTTGGAAGAAAGCGTCATTTCCAAAATTCATAGAAAAGCGGTAATGAAAAAAGGGTTGATCTTCGGATTGCCAGGTGCTGCGGCCGTTGCTGTTTCGATGATAATGGTCTTTTACGTTTTCAGTCCTGCTGTTAATTCCAACTTTGCTTACGAAAAAGCTGTTTCGGCAGGTATTTCTTTGCTTAAATCGGAGCCAGGAACAACTCTTACTTATGCCCAAGCCGGAAATTCAAATCTTGATTACCTTTTAAAGATAAAATATGTGAGTGATCAATTTTGAGATTTTTTCTTTATCCAATTATATTTTTGATAGCGGCGCCATATGTTTTTGGTGCGTCTTTTATAAATACATTTCTAACCTCATATGCCTCTCAATCAATACAGGCTCAAAGAATAGTCGTTGAGGAAGGTCAAAATGCAAAGGTAAGATACGAAAACATCTTAAGAAATGGCAAAAATGAGATTGTAAATGTCATGGCTCCGATGCCATTCGAGTGGGCTTTGATCGATGGAAAGACTTACGTCATAGACGATGGAGAAATGAGATTGTCTCCTGTTCCAATAGTCGATATTGAACAGAGATTCATAGAATTGCTCTCTTCGGCAGCATCAACAACCGCTATCGCAACTCAAAACGTTGTTTATCAAGGCGAACCTTCAATTCAAATAAATTTGATAACTCGGAATTCCACTTATGTGGGAATTCTTTCGAAAAATTCGATGATCTTGAAATTCATAAAAGTTCAAAGAAATGATGGTTCTATTTCCATGATTTACACGCAAATTGCACCTATTCCGATCGATTATTTCAACAAGGTATTGAACGGTTTCAAAATCTACAATGCCACTCCAGATACGGTGGAAATGGTTGTATGGCAACTTATATCTAATCTTAGCAACGTTAATGTCATGTCGATGAAGATCAACGATGTGACCTTTACAGTTGTAAGTGGAATGATGTCTCCCCAAAGCAATACCGTGTGTTATATCTTCAAGATAGATTCAAAAGTTTCCCCCGACTCTCTTGTGAGTCAATTCAAAGCGCAAGGTTATAACTCAATTGCCGTTAAATATAACGATGTTTACGTTGTGGTTGCCACAAATGGGAAAACAGACGAATTGAAAGCGTGGATTTCAAAGGTATTCGCGAATAAATGATTCAATGAATTAAGATCACCAGAAAATCTATAAAAGGAGCGATGATAAGGGCTGGCAAGAAATTGCCAACTTTTATTTCTTTCACGTTTAAAATTCTTAGTCCGATCATTATCATCATGGCGCCGCCTGTTCCTGTAAAATCGTTAAGGTAAGCAGGTAAAGTAAGAAATTGAAAAGTGGATGCAAGCAAAGCAATGCCACCTTCTATGAAAAATACACTGCCGGCGGACAGAAGCACGCCTATGCCGTAAACGGAAGCGAAGGCTATCGAACTTATTCCATCCATTATGGACTTTAAGTAAAGTATTTCGTTGTTGCCATTCAAACCGGAATTAACGCATCCAAGAATTGTCATGGGGCCAACGACAAAAAGTATCGTAGTTGAAACAAATCCTGTGGCAAAATTAGAATCATCCTTTTTCGAGATTTTTTTCGTAAGTCCCGAGATTTTATCCTCTATTTCGAAGATCTCCCCTACAAGTCCTCCTATGACAAGACTTCCAAGAACCACCAGAAAATTTTGACTTTTCAATCCCATGCTAACGCCTATCAGGATCGTCAGAATCCCTATTGAGATGAAAAAGACAGCCTTATGCTTTTCTTTGAGTTTGTTTCCAAGCGGAATGCCTATTAAAGTACCACCGATGACGGTTATCGTGTTGACAATAACGCCAAGGCTAAACATTTTCCCTCCTGTAACTTTCAAAGAAACCTTCCATATCGGTATCATCGCGTATGCCAAGTCTGGTAAGACAGAAATCATATTTCACGGGATCTTCAGGTGAAATAGATTTAAAGTTTTCCGTAATTTCGAGTGCTGCCTTCATGTCTGCTTGCTTTCTTGTCGTAAATCCGAGCACAAGTGATATATGGTGCATGTGTGTGTCAAGAGGTATTACAAGTTTAGAGGCTGAAATATCATTCCAGCCATCCGGATCGACTTCATCGGATCTGACCATCCATCTTAAAAAAAGGTTCAGCCTTTTACATGGACTTTTGCAGTTGGAAGATGGAAGAAGGCTGTTTTTTCTTCCCTGAGGCGCAAGCAATTTTATGAAGTTCGACAAAGCCGATACGACATTTTGATCTTCATCTTTCAATCCACTCTTGAAGGCATCATGAAGGGATCCGAATCGTTCAATGACTTTTTTTAAATTTAAAAGAAATTCAATTAAATCATTTTCATCTGTGTATCTATGCACAAACCCTTTAAAATCTTGTTTTAAACTTTCTGAATTTGAATTCAAAATAAATTCGTAAGGATGTTCCATTTTTTCAAGCACAATCGAAACGTCTCTAAGTATCTGTGAAACTCTTCCGTAAGCAAGAGATGCCCCTATGATACCGACTATCTCACGATCTTTTATGTCTTCGTAATTGTACAAAAATTCAAGAGGATCTGGATGAATGTATGCTCTTTTGTTGTACTTAGAATAAAGTGATTCAAGGATTTCTGTTTTTACGATCATAAAACCTCCGTACTTTTATCGATCAGGCATTATCGTTTTAATTTTAATACTTTCACCAAGTATATCAAAAGAGATGGACATAAGTCCATCTCTTCATTCAAACTTTTAAAAACGTTTATTCTAATTTAAGTTCTACCTGGCTCGACCAAAGGCCGTGGATATTGCAATGTGAATAGGCTATAACAGTACCGGACTTTTCTGTTCTGAAGGTAACCGTTACTTCCGGATCGGAATATATCGTACTTGTATTTGGACCTTGAGTTGATGCACCGTGAGCCTGAAATTCATACTTGCCTATCACGTAAGGATACTTTTCACCTGTTGGGAGGAAATAAAGTTCTATCCATGAGATGTGATGTTCTGTTGTGTTCGGATGTGGAATTTCTTTTCCAACGCTGACAGTAACCTTTATCTTTTCGCCCTTTTTAACGTGTGCAGGTAATTCGATGACCGGAACATGTTTTTCCTTTTTAAAATCATCCGACATTATAACTTCTTTTAAACTTGCCATTTAAATCACCTCTTTCAGAAATTTTTTAACCCCTTTTACCAAGTTCAGCATCTAACATCAGAAGACCCTGATTTGAATCTTTTATCATTCTCAATCTTTCAAGGATCTGCAAAACAGAATATTCTTCTTCTACCTGTTCATCGACAAACCATTGCAAAAATGATGAGGTAGCATAATCTTTTTCACCATCGGAAAGATTTGTGAGTCTTTCTATCGATTTTGTTACCTCTTGTTCGTGAACGTAAGTGGCTTCAAAAACATCCATAGGTGATTTCCACTCAAATGGAGGTTCTTTTATTAATTTTAGAGCAACCCTGCCACTTCTTTTGTTAACGTAGTCATATATCTTTTTGGCATGCTCTTCTTCTTCTTTTGCCTGATTTTCCATCCATGCGGCAAATCCGTTTAATTTCACCGATCTGAAATACGCACCCATCGAAACATAAAGATAGGCTGAATAAAGTTCGGCGTTTATCTGTTCATTCAAAACATCTTCAATTTTTTTACTCAACATCAAAATTCCTCCTCTCAAAATATACCTGCTTTTTTGTGTTTCATTGAAATTTTTTCAGAAAGTTCATCTATAGCATTTAAATCCTGATCTTTCGGGTATCCATTTATTGAAACCGGATCGATGATCTCTGCCTTAACGGAAGAAAGTATCCCTTTCAACTGATCAATTGCCTGTCCTCCCCAACTGTATGAATTGATTATAGATATGAATTTTGTCTTTGGTCTTAAAGCGTTAAAAAGATACGCAGCATAAGCAACATCGGGGTGAACACCGACGAGCATCGTTGGAGTTGCTATGACAACCGTTGCCGAATCCACAAGTGAAATTGCCAATTTTCCTACATCCATTTTGACAACGTTAAAGGGTTCAACCACGATGTTCATCTTGACAAGATCGTCTATCAACCTTTCAACCATTTTTACCGTACTGCCATGCATTGAAAGATAAACAATTGTAACTTTGTTTTGCACAGTGTCAGATGTCCATCTGCGGTACGCTTCAATTATTAATTCTGGCTTATCGTAAATCTGACCATGACTTGGGGCTATAAGTTCTATTTCAAGTCCTTCTATTTTTTTTAAATTTGATTTTATCGGTGCGCGAAATGGCATCATTATCTCGGCGTAATACCTCTTCGCACCTTCAAGTGCTCTCGCCGTGTTATCACCCACAAAAAGTTCGCTTGAAGCAACGTGAGAACCAAAAAAGTCACAGGTGAAAAGTATCTTATCTTCTTTAAGATAAGTTGACATGGTCTCGGGCCAGTGTACCCATGGCGTTAAAATGAATTTCAAAGTTTTGTCTCCGAGGGAAAGTTCTGTACCGTCATCTACAGTGATAAATTTGGATTCATCTATCAAAAGCAAAGATTTCAGAAATTCCTTGCATTTTATATTTGTGACAACTTTTGCTTGAGGATAAAGTTCAAGAATTTTGGGAATGGAACCTGAGTGATCCTGCTCGGCATGCTGAGAAACTATGTAATCTATTCTATCGACACCTAAACTTTTCAAATTTTCAACAAGTACCTCCGTTTTAGCCGGATCAACGGTGTCTATCAGAAGATTTTTTTCTTTTCCTTTTACAAAATACGAATTGTAAGATGTACCTTCTGCAAGGGGAATAAGTTCATCAAAGAGTTCTCTATCCCAGTCTTGTGCCCCAACGTAAAAAATATCTTTCTTTATCTCTCTTGCAGTCATATTCGTCTATCCTCCAATCATTTTTGCTCGCAATTCTTACATGTTCCAAAAAATTCGAGCGTATATCCATTGACTTTGTAACCGTTGCCTTCAATGATCTTTTCAATTGCACCTATTTCTTTTTCCAATTTCTCGACCATTTCAGGTTTAAGAGGCGCATCTTTCATTTTTTGGCAATTTTTGCAATAAAAATGATAATGCGTGCTTATGTTGTCATCAAATCTTTTTTGGGTATCAACGGGCTCAATTTTTTTTATAAAACCATTTTTTGAAAGTACCTCAAGACTTCTGTAAACCGTACTCATACTTATCTTTGGAAGTCTTTTCTTCACCACCATGTAAACCTCATCTACGGTAGGATGATTTCCAAGATTTTTAAGTTCTTCAAGAATTATCTTCCTCTGGTACGTGATCCTCATTGGACTTTTTTCCAATTGTGCTATCTCCTTTCACGAAAACAATAATCGTTTTCAATTAAATGATACCACTTAACAACATGAATGTCAAGTATAAAATGGGGATTGGAAATCTCCAATCCCCATATTAAAACAAATAATGTTAAAGAGTTTAGTTGATATGTTAAAAATTCGCTTCTCCTGCTTTTGTCCTTCTGAAACCGCCATTCACGGAATACATCACAGCTACAACTATTGCCACTACACACGCTATACCGACGAGTATAGCAATTGGATTTGAAGTGGAAACGCGGATTATAATCGGAGCGATTATCAAGGCTATCATGTTTATAACTTTTATCATTGGGTTTAAAGCAGGTCCGGCTGTGTCTTTGAGTGGATCGCCAACCGTATCTCCTACAACGGATGCTTTGTGAGCTTCAGAACCTTTTCCCCCGTATAGTCCATCTTCTATGGTCTTTTTGGAATTGTCCCAAGCGCCACCGGACGTCGCCATAAAGACGGCAAGCAATTGGCTTGAAAGAATGGCACCGACAAGGAAACCTCCAAGTGCACCTTCTCCAAGCACTAAACCGGTGACCACAGGTGTCAATATGACGAACGTTGCAAGTGTTATGAGTTCTCTTTGGGCCGCTATGGTACTTATCGCAACAGGCTTTTCATAATCCGGCTTGACTTTTCCTTCCATCAAACCAGGTATTTTGAATTGACGTCTTACCTCTTCTACCATCAATCCGGCAGCCCTCGCAACGGCATTTATCATCAAAGCGGAAAAGAGCCAAGGGATCGCACCACCTATTAAAAGGCCAACGAAAATTATCGGAGATGCTATGTTTATACCGGTGGCAAGGATCGTGTCCGACGATGCCACTCCCATTTGTTGTTGAACGAGTGCAATGCTCGTTAGGAAGGATCCGAATAACGCGACTGCCGCTATGACCGCAGATCCTATTGCAACTCCTTTGGTTATTGCCTTCGTGGTGTTACCAACGGCATCGAGATCGGCTAAAGATTGTCTTGATTCTTTATCCATGTTCGACATTTCGCCAAGGCCGTTTGCGTTATCAGAAATTGGACCAAACGAATCCATTCCGAGATAATTTCCGGTCAACGTTAGCATTCCTATACCGGTTAGTGCTACACCGTAAAGTGTAAAGGTAAAACCCTGACCCCAGTATATCAAAACGGCTGCCAATATGGCACCGGCTATGGCCAATATCTGCCATACTGTTGCTTCGTATCCAACCACAAGACCTCTGAGTATTAACGTCGCGGCACCTGTTTTTGATGCAGACGCTATATCTTTGACAGGTCTGTAACGTGTATCAGTGAAATATTTGGTTATCTCATTGATCGCAAGTGCTAACAATATACCAGCGCTGACAGAAAAGAACGCTCTCCATTCTTGCATGTAAAACAGGGCAACAAGTGCAAATCCAATTACGGAAATCACGGCAGAGACGTAAAATCCTCTGTTTATCGAATTCATGGCATTCTTCTCTTTACCGACACCGACGAGGTATGTTCCTATTATCGAGGAGATAACACCTATACCTCTTACCAAAAGCGGAAAAATAACCCATTCTATCTGGTGAGTCGTGAAATAAAGCGCAACTCCGAGAATCAAAGCGGCAACTATTGTGACCTCGTAAGATTCAAATATATCGGCTGCCATCCCCGCGCAATCTCCAACGTTATCACCGACGAGATCCGCAACAACGGCTGCGTTTCGTGGATCGTCTTCCGGAACTCCGACCTCGACCTTACCAACAAGGTCCGCACCCACATCGGCAGCTTTGGTGTATATTCCGCCACCGACTCTCATGAAAAGAGCCAATAACGTTCCGCCAAGTCCAAAGCCAAGCAAAACGTCTGGAGAATCTATTCCGAAGGTCATGAAGATCACCATACATCCCAAAAGGCCAAGGCCATTTGTGAGCATGCCCGTTATTGTTCCATCGCGATAGGCAAGTTTCAAAGCGTAATTAAGTCCTTTTTTCGAAGCAGCGGCAACACGGACACTTCCCTGAACGGCCATACGCATGCCCAATTGACCAACTAACAAAGAAAAAACAGCTCCCATGACGAATGCAAGTGCGCGACCAATTCCTACGATTAAACTTATTTCGGCATCCGTCATTCCCTTAAAACGAAGCAAAGCAGCAGCACTCGGTGGAATAAAATAAATCGAAAGGAAAAGTACAACAGCCAGGACGACGATCAGTGGAAGAATAGATCTGAGTTGTTTTCTGAGGTATGTGTTTGCTCCGACTCGTATTCCATCCCATACACTCTGCATTTCCTTTGCTCCCTTGTCTTCCCTCATTATTTGATTTCTGAGTAGAAGGGCATAAAGTAAGGCTACAAAGGCAATGGCAAGAATTACCCATAAAGCAACCACTTCAAAACTGGTGATGTTAGGAATTCCGAACAATAAAACCATCTCCCTTTTTTGAATTCAGTAGAAATATCCTCACTGATTGTGAAAATTATATCATTTTTTAGTTGAAAACGATCTTTTTAAAAGTTGTGCTCATATTTCCCATTTAAAGTTAATTCGGTATACTTTTAAGAATTTCAGACGAATTCCTAACTATGAACATCTTATCAAGTACTTTTAAGGCAGATTCATGCAATTCTTTGTTTGATGAAGAAACACAATCAGAAATGATGACCGTGTAAAAACCTCTGTTTGAAGCATCTCGCGCCGAAGATTCAATGCCTATTTCCGTTGAAATTCCTGTGAACATTATCGTTGTTATTCCTCTGTTTCTAAGCATTTGTTCAAAATCAGTTCCAACAAAGATGCTCGCGGTTGATTTTTCTATCACGATATCGTCGGACGACGGAAAAACCTCTGGATATACGTCTCGTGCTTCTGGCTTTGACATGAAATGTGGCATCTTTACGGCTTCTTCTGGACTTATTCCAAAGTTTTTCATGGTCGTGTAATAAGACCAGGAAGATTGAAATCCATTTTTTAATGGCGTGATTTTGGTGTAAAAAATGGGCATTTTGCCTCTTACACCCTTGATTAAAGTTTCGAGGTGATTTACAAATTCCTCTTTGTTAAATATCCTTTCAACAAGTGCATTTTGCACATCCCATACGACAAGACATGTATGTATCGGATCGACTATTTCTTTCAAATTTTCATAAATTTCAACGTTGTTGATCTTTTTCGTATCATCACTTCCTTTCCTTCATAACGGAACTAAGTGGCTTACCTCCTGTTCCGATGTTATCGGGATCATTTTCCTTGATCATGACCATAAAGGCAGATTCTGGAATCTTTAAAACATCGCTTGCAATCCTTGTAAATTGAGATATCAACTGCTCCTTTTGTTCCTTCGACATCTTGCCACCTTCAATGGATATGAACGGCATCTTTACACCTCCTCGTAATCGTATATTTAATTCATTTTAAAAGTCGAACGCTCACTTACTTTGAGCGGAGGGCAGAATGCCTCCGAGATGACCTCCGCAGCGAAGCGAGGACCAGACATCGAGTGGGGCACCTGCCGGAGCGATGATTCTGTTAAAGTTGGTTTAGTATACCTGACGATCGATCTCTTTAAATCTTTCTTTTAAATCATTGTAAAGGCCTTTGTATTCATAATACCACGAATCGTAAAATTCACTCCATGTTTGTTCAGGTTCAACGGTATTTTTCACTTTGATCCATTTTGAAACCTCTTCGAATTTCTTCCCGTTGCCCACCGCCGCAAGCATCGCGGCACCGTAAGCACCGCCCTCGTTTATTTCCGGTATCTCTATCGGAACTTTGAAATTGGACGCTATGATCTTGACCCATTCAAGGTTGTTCGATCCGCCTCCGGTTATCTTCGCGCTTTTCACATCAACGCGCTTTTTCACAAGTTCAAAGGAATCTCTCAAACCAAATGTAACGCCTTCTATCACCGATCTCATGATGTCTGCTTTCTCAGACAACGAAGATATGCCAAAGATGACTCCCCTTGCGTGAGGATCTCTGTGTGGCGTCCTTTCTCCATTTAGATACGGCAAAAAGATAAGCCCTTTCGATCCTGGCACGGAACTTTTTACCATTTCTTCTATCTTTTCCAGACTGTCGTCGGTTGCAACCATCTTTCTTGCCCAATCAAATGAACCTGTCGCTGAAAGCATGACTCCCATGTAATACGAAGTACCGTCTACAACATGGTTGAAGTAATGCAACTTGCCTTCAAGATCGGGTTCTGTCGATGACGTAACTCCAAGTACCGTGCCTGACGTCCCGACGCTGACCATGCAATCGCCGGGGTTGAAGACTCCTATTCCAAGTGCGGAGACCGCGTTGTCTGCTCCCCCGCATATGATCTTCACATCTTTCCATCCAAATGTTTTCTCCAGCGATGCCTTTAACATGCCTCTCGAAGAGTAAGATTTCGAAACGGGCGGGAAAAGTCCTTCGTCTATTTCAAGCGATTTAAGAACTTTCAAATCCCATTTTCTTGATTTTACATCGTAGCATGCCGTCCCGGATGCGTCAGACCATTCGGTGCCGATTTCTCCCGTCAGCATGTAGGCTATGTAATCTTTTGGCATCATGATGTGCTTTATTCTTTTAAAATTGTCCGGTTCATTTTTTCTCAACCATAATATCTTTCCAAGGGTGAATCCTTCAAGTATTGGATTTCCAACTTCGGATATGACGTTGCGCTCTCCACCAAGGATCTGTGTTGCTTCTTGGCATTCTTTTGTGGTTCTTTGATCGTTCCAGAGTATCGCGGGTCTGACGACATTTTCGTCTTTATCCAAAGCCACAAGACTGTGCATCTGGCCGGATAATCCTATCGAATCTATTTTGTACTTGTGGGATATGGATCCCAGTATATCCATTACACCTTCCCACCAATCCTGAGGTTTTTGATCTGACCATGCAGGCCTGGGATTGTAGACTTTCAGTGGACGATCAAAGCGATCAAGGATCTTCCCATTCTCTTCAACAACTAATGCTTTTATGCCGGTCGTTCCAATGTCTATGCCAGCGTATTTCACGAGATTGCCTCCTTCGAAAATTCATCCATTGCCATAAGCGTACATCCTTCAAGCGTCGATTGAATCATATCCATGGAAGAGGTCATTATTAGCAAGTCTTTTGTCGCGCTTTCAAGCGCTCTTTCTTTTACCTCATTCTTCAGAGTTTGAATGTACGTGTTAGGTATTTTCTCACCCATGCCTCCTATCATCACAAACTGTGGGTTTATTATGTTGGTAAGATTTGTGATCCCGACCGCAAGGTAATGCATCATCTCGATTAAAATATCTTTGGCCACTTTATCTTTTTCACCCTTCAAAATAAGATTTTCGAATTTTTCTTTGAAGTTTTTACCTTCAAGTGCTCTGCCTTTAACTTCGTATTTCCTGACTATCGTGTCTATCGAAATGTACTCCTCCCAGCATCCTTTGTTTCCGCAATGGCAAACCGGACCATCTGCGTAAATGCTCATATGTCCCACTTCTCCCGCCGTAAAGGAGGTACCCAAAAAGATATGACCGTTTACAAGCAGCGCGCCTCCAACTCCTTGAGACACGTAAACGTAAACGCCATCTTTGAATTTGTCTATCTCTTCGTTGAAATACATCTCGGCCATCAAAGACAATTTGGCTTCATTGTCCAAATAAATAGGTATGTTCATATCTCCAAATCTTTCTTTTATGCGCTTTCCTATTTCTACTTTAGACCATTCAAGGTGTGGCACTATTTCCATTGAAATGGTGTCTTTGTTTACGATGCCTGGCACAGAGATGGCCAAAGACATGATTTTGCTTCTTAAACTTTCTTTTTTGTAGAGGGTATGAATTTTCTCACCGAAGGCATCGAAAAAATCGTCAAAAAGCGGAGGCGTGTTTATTTCATAGACCCTTTCAAAGGAGTTATCAAGGTAGCCTAAACCAATTTGTGTGTTTTCAATGCCTATTTTTACGATTATGGCCGTTGCCGCTTCTTTGGATGGAAGTAAACTTACCCTCCTTTTGCCGGGTTTGCCGGAAAAGCCCTTTTCTCCTTCCTGAACAAATTTCTTTTCTATAAGATCAAAGACTATGTTTGTAACCGTGCTTGGGTTAAGTCCGGTCATCTCAACGATCTCTCTTCTACTTATACCGGGATATTTTCTTATGAGATTTAAAATCGTCAGTCTGTTGGACCGGCCCATACTTTCTGAATTCATGGTTTTTATTTCCAAATTATTTCCTCCGGTTTGTCAATTTGTTAATGTTGTTCTTTCTGATCTCTGCTCTTGCTATCTGTCGTTTGCCGTTTTTCGCTGTTTACGGATCACGCATCACTATTCTTTGAACATGTATCTGTTCAGGATATTCTCAAGCATCTCCTGTCTCGATGAAACGTTGCCTACGTCTTTCATGTCAAGCACGTATTCTTCAAGGTCTTTAAGCGTTACTTTTTGTGAAACTATTTTCATGCCTATGCCTGTATTATAACTCGAATATCTTTCTTCTATGAACTTTTCAAAGACTTTGTCATCCAACAAACGTTTCGCTATTCTCAATCCAAGCGCAAAGGCATCCATCCCCGCAATGTGTGCGTAGAAAAGGTCACGCTCTTCGAACGATCCGCGCCTTACATGTGCATCAAAGTTCAATCCTCCAGGCGCTATCACATCATTTTTCAATACCTCGTACATCGCAAGTGTCGTGTCGTAGACGTTCGTTGGAAACTGGTCTGTGTCCCATCCGAGTAGCATGTCTCCCATGTTTGCATCTATGCTTCCCAACTTCCCGCTTATCCTCGCGACTCTCAGTTCATGCTGGAATGTATGCGTTGCAAGCGTTGCGTGGTTTGCCTCTATGTTGAATTTGAAATACCCATCTAATCCGTATGCTCTCAAAAATTCAAGTGCCGTTGTAACATCAAAATCGTATTGGTGTTTTGTGGGCTCTTTCGGCTTTGGCTCTATCAAAAACTGGCCTGCAAATCCTATCTCTTTTGCGTAATCTTTTGCCATCTTGTAAAATCTCGCTATGTTGTCTCTTTCTAATTTCATGTCCGTATTCAAAAGCGTATCGTACCCTTCACGTCCTCCCCAGAAGACGTAATTCTGTCCTCCCAACTCCTTCGTTATTTCAAGCATCTTCTTTACCTGCGCACCGGCAAAGGCAAATGCATTTGCGTTGCACGACGACGCACCGCCGTGGACGTACCTCGGATGAGAGAAAAGATTCGCGGTCCCCCACAGCATCTTTATGCCTGTCTCTTTCATGAGGCCTTTTATATGTTCAACCACTTTGTCGAGTCCTTCGTTTGTCTCCCTTAATGTCTCCTGCTCGGGATAAAGGTCCCTGTCATGGGCACAAAAGTATTTCACACCCAATTTTGACATGAATTCAAATGCCGCATCTGCTTTCGCCAAAGATGCATCGAGCGGATCCGAATAGTCAAACCATGGCCTTTTGTTGACCGCCGATCCGAACATGTCCGCACCGGTATGCCCGAACGTGTGCCAGTATGCGACTGCAAATCTGAGATGTTCTTCCATCGTTTTGTCGCCTATCTTTTCGGATGGATTGTAATAACGAAAGGTCATCGGATCTTTCGAGCCTTTATCGTATTTCACTTTATTTATGCCTTCAAAATACGTTTTCATTGTATGCCTCCTATTCAACATTAACGTTCGAGAAAAATTTCTTTTGTTTCTTGCTTGCTCGTACATTTTCCGTTAATTGCACCGTTCCTCTGAGTTTTATGTCTTCGGATGAACTTCCGATCATTATTTCGAATTCTCCCGCTTCCACGAACAATCGCATCTTAGAATCGTAAAATGCCAGCAGATCCGTTGGTATTTCAAATGTCACGTGTTTTTGTTCATTCGGATCAAGATGAATTTTGACAAATCCTTTCAACTCTTTAACAGGCCTCGTAACGCTTGAAACTTTGTCGTTTACGTAAAGTTGAACTATCTCTTTTCCCGACACTTTGCCTGTATTTTTAACATTGCAACTCACGGTGATCACGTTACCGAGATCTACTTTTAATGGATTAATCCCAAGGTTAGAATATTCGAATTTCGTGTAACTTAATCCGAATCCAAACGGGAAAAGCGGTTTTGTGCTTTCTTCAACGTAATCTCCATGCCAGTTAGATCTGCCGCCGGTAGGTTTGTGTGAATAATACACCGGAATCTGCCCGACAGATCTCGGAATTGAAACGGGTAACTTTC
Organism: Athalassotoga sp.; assembly: GCF_049965695.1. Classification (NCBI taxonomy): domain Bacteria; kingdom Thermotogati; phylum Thermotogota; class Thermotogae; order Mesoaciditogales; family Mesoaciditogaceae; genus Athalassotoga; species Athalassotoga sp. Next base: position 58,429 of record NZ_JBMFWB010000012.1, read on the forward strand.
CGGATGGATTGTAATCTCCGAATAAAATGTCGGCGACTGCATGTCCGCCTTCTTCGCCCGGCAGCCATGCTTCCAATATTGCATTCGCATGATCCGAGATCCATTTTATCGAAAATGGCCTCCCGTTTACAAGCACAACTACCAATGGTTTACCTGTTTTGTGAAGTTCTTCGACAAGCGCTTCCTGAACTCCGGGCAAATCAAGGCTATCTCTGTCCCTGCTCTCGCCTGTCGTTGCGGACAGCGAAAGTCCCGATCTGTCTCCAACAACGGCGATGACAAGATCGGATTCTCGGGCAATTTTCAAGGCTTCATCGAATCCGTCACGCGACGGATCGAGATTATCGCATCCTTTTGCGTATTTAACCTTTATCTTATCGGAAACTTTTTCTTTTATGCCATCTAAAATGGATACAATCTTGACGTTTCCTTCCAATGATTTCAAGTATTTGGATGTCGGTATCACGTCCGGCACCTCGTTGTTTACAAAGGCCTCTATGTGAGACGGATAAGAATAATCGCTGAGCATGTTTCTCCCGTTCGCCGCATTTGGACCTATAACGGCTATCGAAGTTAAATTTTTGAGTGGCAATGTGCCGTCATTTTTAAGCAAAACTATCGATTCTCTCGCGGCTTCAAGGGCTATTTTTCTTTGTGAAGGTGTGTCAAAGACCGCCATGACCTTTTTTTCATCAACATCATGTTTTTTGAAAAGTCCAAGTTTGAATTTTGATTTGAGTACCCTTATAACTGCCCTGTCGAGAATGTTTACCGGAATCGTGCCATCTTCAATGCCTGATTTAAGCGCATCTGCGTAATATTTTTTTGTCGGCAATTCCACGTCTATGCCCGCATTCAATGCCAAATACGCGGCTTCTTTTTTGTCATTTGCCATCTTGTGATAATTTTCAATCATGTCTATTGCGGAATAATCGGAAACGACTATGCCATCGAATTTCCATTCTTTTCTCAAAATGTCGGTTAAAAGATATTTGGATGCCGCACACGGAATGCCGTCTATTTCATGGTAAGCATTCATTATGGATCCTACCTTACCGGCTTTGACCGCTATTTCAAAAGGTTTCAAAAAGACTTCTCTCAGTTCCCTTTCTCCCGCATGAACGGGCGCACAATTCAGTCCACCTTCGGAAGCAGCATATCCAACAAAATGTTTTGCCGTTGCCATAATTCCGTTTTGTAAATTTCGCTGCAAAGATTTTATGTAATTGTATGCCATAACCGACACCAGATAGACGTCTTCTCCGAATGTCTCTTCTATCCTTCCCCATCTGGGATCTCTCGAAACATCCAAAAGCGGCGCAAGCCCTTCGTGTCCACCGGCTGCCCTCATCTGCGTTCTTATCACGTGCGCAATTTCAGAAACGACATCCGGGTTCCACGAACTCGCAATACCTATCATTTGAGGGAAAATCGTTGCCCCTTTTGCCATGTAACCGTTCAAACATTCTTCATGAACAATGGCGGGAATACCAAGATGCGTTTTTTCGACCAAAAATTTTTGGATCTCATTTGCCACTCGCGCACTTTTTTCGGGCGGAAGACCCGAAGCACCACCGATTCGCGTTATTTGACCTATACCGTTTGACAAAAGCGCTTTCATCTTTTTCTCGGAAAGTTCTCCTGATTCATCGAAAAGTTCGTGCACCCAGACCGATCCGATCTGCGCTATCTTTTCGTCTAAAGACATTTTTGATAGGATTTCTTTGATCTTTTCATCTACCATTTGATTCACCTTCCAGTTCTAATTTAATATGGTTATTTTTTTCGTTTTCTTCTTTAACCATAAATGTTTTTTTCTCATCATTCATTATGAATTCGGGTTCGTTTTTCTTTACACTCTTGAAATGATAGGCACTTACGCGTATGATGTCGTCATTCGGAGCGGTTAAAGAACTATTCATCACTTCAAAATCAACCACTTCTGTTGCCCCATAAATTTTCATTCCATCTTTTACAAGCCAATTTCCTTCCGTGAATTTCATTCAAACCACCTCTTTTAAAAAAGGGGGAGAAATTCTCCCCCTCTTGTTCTAAAATGCTTATTTAAGATGGATGTTCAAAGCAAGCATTTCGGGAGCAACCTGAATCGATCCTACCATGTAATACGGATACTGATCGTCCGGGAAGCCAGCAAGCGTGCTCGTCTGGTACACATCCCACATCGGAACCGGCAACAATGCCGCCAATGGCATGTCATCAAGAACTATTCTTTCTATCGTGTATATCGCCTGTTTTTGAAGCCTTTGATCGGATGTCGTGTTGAACACCTGCAAAGCATCCGTTATCAACGGATTGGTGTATCTTGAGAAGTTGGAAGACGCAACCTGTCCTACCGGCGCAGTTTGTGTCGGGCTGAATGCAAAGTAATACGGTGTGTATGGATTGATTCCGAGGTTAAGCCATGTTAACGACATGTCGAATGTCCCTG